>NYUU01000129.1 GCA_002684175.1 Synechococcus sp. CPC35 | reverse complement strand
TGTTATTATGATTTCACAGGTGATCAAAACTATACAGTTCTCGGAGATGCTTTTGGGTACGATGTTGCTTCTTTCAGCGAAAAAGAAGTTGTCAACGAAACTCCACCTGCGGAAGGCCTGAAGGTTATCACTGCAGAGGCGTATGAGAACATGATTACAATAGGATTTGACCTTGATATTGATAACAATTCAGTTCCCAATACAGGAATGTTTAGAGTTAAAGTGAATGGAAATACGAATCGAGTCTCTGACATCGAGCTCTTCTCGAGAAAGCGTGAAGCTGTTTTAACATTATCTAAACCGATTGTTGCCGGCGATAAGATAAGCTTGAATTACATTGATGCGCGCGGCGATCAAAAAGACAATGTTATCCAAGACAATTATGGTAATGATTTAGATAATATTACTGGACTTAATATCGACAACCTAGAAGAGATAACATCGTTTGATCCCCCTCAAATAGTCGATCAATTCATTGATGGGCAAACGATCACTCTCGAATTTGACGAAGATCTGATGCCTGGCAAACTTAGAAAGTCTTTGTTTAAAGTCAAAGCTAACGGAAAAAGACAGCGCGTCAGTTCAGCAATTGTTCAAGAGAATGAGACCACGGTAGAGCTTACATTAAAAAAAGAAATTCCCCCGGCATTTGATTCCATCCTCGTTAGTTACCGTGACATCAAAGGTGATCAGCGTCGTGGCGTAATACAAGATCTTTCGGGCAACGATGCCGAGCCATTTAGAAATGCCGAATTGGATTTCTTCGGATGATCCAGATATGCAGTTGAAAGAAAGATAAAATATTATTAAGTCTATGATCGGATGGTGAGATCGATCTCCCACCCCTTCCTGAGGCGACCAGTCTTCACTGTCGTCTGCAGTCTTTTAATTCTGTTGGCGGGATTCATTTCGCTGGCCGGATTGGGGCTAGAAGATCTCCCGCCACTGGCGCCAACACGAGTGAGCGTTGGTGCCACGTTCCCTGCAGCTGCTCCGGACGTCGTCGAACAGAGCGTGACGGCAATCCTCGAGCAGCAACTCAATGGCCTTGAAGGACTGGAAAGCATCAGCTCCACCAGCCGCCAGGGAGGGGCCAGCATCAGTCTGCGCTTCAGCGAAGGGGATCCTGAGCTGAATGCGATCAAGGTGCAGAACGAGGTGAATCTGGCCACAAGGCGGCTGCCTCAGGCGGTGAGCCGCCAGGGGCTGCGGGTTCGACGCTCTTCGGATGACCTGCTGATGATCCTCGGCTTCAGCCACCGGTCGGACCAGTACGTACCCACCTTCCTTGGAGGCTGGCTGGATCAATCGCTGCGGGAGTCCCTGATCACAACCCCAGGAGTCGGGGATGTGCTCGTGTTCGGCAGCAGTGAACTGTCCTTCCGTCTCTGGTTGGATCCAAACCTTCTGGAACAGGCCAATCTCACCATCAATGACGTCAGTCGGGCCCTGGCGGAACAGAACGTGCTGGCCGCGATCGGCAGCATCGGCGCGGCACCGGCCCCGGACGGACAGCTGCTGACCCTGCCGGTCCAGTCGGAGGGTCGCCTGCGCAGTCAGAAGGAGTTCGAGAATCTGGTGCTGCGCCGCCTCGACAACGGCGGGCTGTTGCGGCTCAAGGATGTGGGGCGGGTGTCCCTGGGGCAACGGAGCTATGGGCGCCAGGCGATGAACCTTGCCGGCGAACGTTCCGTTGCAGTTGGTCTTTACCAGCGTGATGGTGCCAATGCCCTGGAGGTCAGCCGAGCGGTCAAGGCTGAGCTCAAGCGACTGGAAGCCAGCTTTCCTCCGGGTATTGAAGCCTCCCTGATCGTGGACGTGGCCGACACGGTGCAGGCCAACCTCGATCGCACAGTGGTGACACTGCGGGATTCGGTGCTCCTCGTGCTGGGGGTTCTGGTGCTGTTCCTCGGACGTTGGCGACTGGCCATGATCCCTGGGATTGCAGTGCCTGTGGCTTTGGTGGGCAGTCTGATCCTCGTGCGAATGAGCGGATCGAACCTCAACAGCCTGATCCTGTTTGGCCTTGTCCTGGCCACGGGCATCGTGGTCGATGACGCGATCGTGGTGAGCGAGGACATCGCCGGGCGGATCGAACGGGGCGATCAACCCCAGCAGGCAGCGGAAGACGCCATGGCTGAACTGGCAGGAGCCGTGGTGGCCACATCACTGGTACTGGCTGCCGTGTTCATTCCGGTGCTGTTGATCCCTGGATCGATCGGTCGCCTGTACCAGCCCATCGCTCTGGCCATCAGTGGAGCGATTCTTTTCTCGACACTCAATGCGCTGACCTTCACCCCCATGGCCTGCGCACGGGTGCTTGGGCCTGGCGGTGGAAAGCTCCCGCGCCCATTGAGAGCACTCAGCATCCGTCTGCGCGAGGGCATGAACAAGCTTCAGAAAGGCTACGAAAGGATTCTGAAACGGTGGCTCGGCCGTGGTCGCCTGGTGGGAGGACTGCTGCTGGCAGGTCTGCTGCTCACTGGCACCGGTCTGGCAACGATGCCAACGGCCTTCATTCCCAACGAAGACCAGGGCCAGATCCGGGGATATTTCACCCTTCCGGAGGGGGCCAGTCTGGAGCGCACCGTGGATGTAATGGACCGGATCCGTCGGGTTGTTATCGAGGAGCCGGAGGTACGGACCGGCAATTTTTATGCCGGCAGCTCCTTCGGTCGGAGCGGCGAAGACAGTGGATCCTTCTTTCTGCGGCTGCAGCCCGAGGGGGATCGCTGGCGTGACGATCAGAGCAGTGAGGCCGTGAGACGGCGCCTCACGCGCGCCATCAATCGGAGCGTCAAAGATGCACGCGTGATCGTGACGACACCTCCAACCGTCAGGGGGTTCAGCAGTGAAAGCGGTCTCTCCGTCGAGCTGCTCGACCGAAGCGGCGGGCAACTCAGCCTGAAACAGTTCGAGCGAGTCGCCCGACGCTTCATCGAAACAGCCGAAGCCAGCGGACGCTTCGAACGGGTGAGCACCCGCTTCGACGCCAGTTCACCGCGCTGGAAGCTCGAACTGGACCGCGACCGGTTGGCTTCCCTCGACCTCGACTACGGAGAAACATTGCGTGAGATCGGAGCCTCCATCGGCGGTCGTTACATCGACAACACCTACGAAGGGAGTCGGATCCGGTCGATCTACATCCAGCTGGATGGCAAGGCACGCAGCAGTCCCAACGATCTGATGGGACTGATGGTGCGCAACCGCAGCGGTGATCTTGTCTCCGTCGAGAACCTGGCGACTCTGACCCGTGAGGAAGGAGCGAACACGATCCGTCACTACGGACTGAACCGCGCCATCCAGGTCACCGCGCTGCCGGCAGCCGGCGTGAGCAGCGGTGCAGCGATCAATGCCCTGGAACTGGCCGGGGAAAGGGTGGGTGGAAGCAACATCGCTTTGGCCTTCACCGGTCTGGCCCTCGAGGAACGGAAGGCGCAAGCCTTGACCTGGTTGCTGTTCAGCCTGGGAACTGTGGTGGTCTACCTGCTGCTCGCCGGGCTGTACGAGAGCTTCCTGGATCCGCTGATCATCCTGCTCACAGTGCCGATGGCCCTGATGGGAGCGCTGATCGGGCTGAAACTGCGTGGTCTGCCTCTTGACGTCTATGGCCAGATGGGGCTGCTGGTACTGGTGAGTCTCGCGGCCAAAAACGGAATTCTGATTGTGGAATTCGCCAACCAGCGAATGAAGGCAGGCCTGAATCTGAGGGAAGCGATTCTTGGAGCCGCCGTCAGCAGGATGCGTCCGATTCTGCTGACAGCAGTCACCTCTCTGGCTGGCTTTCTGCCTCTTCTGCTGGCCGATGGAACAGGAGCAGCAAGCCGGATCAGCATTGGAACGGTGGTGTTCAGCGGTCTGCTTGTGTCCTCCGGGCTGTCACTGTTTGTGGTGCCAGCGGTTTACCTGCTGCTGAAACGACGCACCCTGAAGTTGAACCAAGCCTGACGGTCTTGCTGAGGGCAGCTGGGGAAATTTTTCAACGCTGCAGAAGACGATGTCGGGTGCTGAGCCAGCTGCCGCCCACGCCATAGCAGCGTTGAATCCACTCAAGACGCTGTGGAGTCGCCATCCACAGCGCTTCAACCTTGAAGGGCTGCTGCTGATCGATCCGCTGCGGGACGCGAAACCCTCCTCCATCGGGCAACCAGGTGACTCCAGCAAAGTGCTCTGGCTGGAATTGCAGCAAAGATGTAGATGGAGCCGCCTCGATTTGGGAACCGTCTCGATCGAGAGACACGTCCTGCGCTTGCCAGGTTCCAAGCAACTGAGCCCCGGACAGGGCCGGGTTCTCTGTTGCGGACGATCCAGCCCGAAATTCGCGGATCAGCACCAGATGGTCAAACCGGTCCGCTGCATCCCACAACAAGACGAGGCGATGGCGTCGATCAGCGTGCAGGAAGCCAAATTCTGCATACAGTCTCGACCAGGTTGAAACCTGTGGCGTACCGCGGCAGAAACTACCTGTGCTGAAAAATCCCAGACCAGGATCAGGGCTCGAAAAGCTTTGAACGATGCGTTTCGCCGGTTCTCCTGAATAAGGATCAGCTCCTGTGGGTGGATCACTCGGCCAGAACAGCAGTGTGAGGTTGATCGGAACACCGGATGGTCCGGCTTCAAGGCTGAGGATGGATGGTTGACGCTTGGTCAGTTTCAGCTGGCGATCCAGCGTGTCAAAGCTGCCGCGCCACTCCCCGGCATTGCGCAGCAACAACGTCCATTGATCCAGCATCCGCCCGTTGCAGCTGCGGAACGATAGGAAACAGAAACGCCAAGAGTGTTGATCCAGATATCACCGTTTTCTGGGCTACAGCCGGCAGGACCATGCTCGATCAACACTCTTTTTGCTAAAGAAGAGATTGGCAAATCAACTATCTAGCTATGGGCAAAGGCAAGAACAACATCAAAGACAATATTCCTGACCCCGTTACCGACGGTTTGGACAACATCAAGGACGAAGTCAGTGACGGTCTGGACAACATCAAGGACGAAGTTGACGGATGGATCCCCGACCTTGATATCCAGAACAAGCTTGGCGACCTGTATGACGACATTCAGGATCTCTGGGAGAGGGGTTACGACAATCTCGACATCAAAGGGAATTACATCGACCCATGGACCGACAAAGTTCTTGATTACGCCGACTTCAACGTTGTGGTTCCCAAATCAGGTAAAACCTATACCGGGGGCAGCAAAAAAGACGACCTGATGTCTGGACATTGGGAAAAGCATAAATACGATGGAGGCAAGGGCAATGATCATATTTTCACGTGGTATGGCAAGGACACATTGCTCGGAGGAGACGGCAAAGATCATCTCTATGCCGATGGAGATGACTGCACCATGGTTGGCGGCAAAGGCAACGATTACTTCTACCTTGATGGTGATTCCACGACCTTAATCAAAGACTACCGCAAACAGGGCAAAGACATCATCCGCGTGGATGGCTACAGCAAAGGCAACATTAAAATTACCACTAAGAGTGGTAATTCACTCATCAAAGCCGGCAAACACACTCTTGCCAAAGTCGTCGGAGTCAAAAATATCAACAAGAATGAGTTGCAATATTCTGGCGGAAACAATAACCGTGCAATGGACAAGCATGATGACCATTCAGGCCATGACCATCATGACCATGATCATCATGGACACGCTCACCACCGCGCACTCGAAGCGAACGAAAGTGATCTTCTGACAGACCTGATCGTCCCAGCCATGGATCTTTGATCAGGAGCGAGGCGTCTTCACCTCCATCCCGCGGGCCCACGAGGCCCGTTTTTTTTGCACCAACAGGACTTTGAGTATCAAGAAAATCAACCCAAACTTCCTTAGGGATACATGGATTAATCCGATCCCGAACGAGCTGCCAGAAGTGTCTCTTTTGGGGATTCAGAGAACATACTTCGATAGTCACTGGCAAAGTGATTTCGACTTTGGAAGCCAAAATACTGCGCGACCTCGTGGACCGCTGAAAAGCCAAGACGACGTTGCAGATCAGGACTGCGGAGCACATGATTAACCTGCTGTAATCTGACGCGCTTCATCAACATCATCGGTCCGAAACCAAACATTTTCCGACAACTCACATTGAGCGTCGTCTTAGTTGTGAACAAAGCCGTACAGACATCATTCAGTTGAACAGGAGTTCTGCTGAACTTAAACGAATATTGAACAAGTTCATGCACCAGTTCAGAACGATGCGTATCGCCCACAGGCCGTAAATCAATCTCACAACGCGGCGATAAGCACTCAAACAGCTCCGCTTCAAGCAAATCGGCTGAAAATGATCGTGGCGAGTCTTCACCAGACCACTGCGGTGGTGACATCAAACACTTCAATCGTTCATGACTGGACGCGCCCAATGAAGCCTGATTGTGTGCAGCCATGCGTTCAAGGATGGCTGCAGAAGGATCCATGGCCGCGAGCTGATGAACCCGTCTGCGTTCAATCAAAACTGCTCCAATATGGCTTCCTCCGGGAGAAGTCCGCAACATGGTTTCCTGAAGAGAGGTATTGAAGCCACCCAATGCATGAGGCGCCACTGCTTCTCCAAAGTGGCGATGCTCAGAAAAATTATCGGTGTGCTCGATTGTGAATGGGATCCACTCAGGATTGCGGTCTCCCTGCACAAGCATGGCCTGATTGGCCTGCATTGAAACCAGAACCATGGGGCCCTGGCGCTCGACCCGGAGCCTGCCGGCCAAGGGGCCTTCGGAAAGCTGAATCCAGCGGTAGCCGCAGCCCAGAACATTCCACAGCGCCGTACATTCTTCAGCACTGGAAAAAAGCCGGTCCAGACAAAACTGCTGCTGCCACTCGAGACTGATGGTGGAGGCAGACATCCACAACTGTCTCTTTCATTATTTTATCCTTTTCCTCCCGTGAGATCAAATCTCTTCTCACACAGCGTGTTGAGTGCTGTCCGTTGTAGGCGAGCACTTTCATCAGGACTGCTTCCGACATGAGTCAAAAAAATTGCCCCGTCCGGAAAACCGGAACGAGGCATGCGATTTGGAAGTGTCAGAAGGTCTTGATCCGATTGGGATCAACCAAACTTTCCTGACGTCGAAGCAATCAGGAAAGCTGCGTAAGTCAACACATAGCCCACGGTGAAGTGAGCAAGGCCGACTACACGAGCCTGAACAATCGACAGAGCCACGGGCTTGTCGCGGTAGCCCATCATGTTGGCGATGGGGCTGCGCTGATGGGCCCAGACGATGGTCTCAATCAACTCCTGCCAGTAACCACGCCAGGAGATCAGGAACATGAAGCCAGTGGCCCACACCAGATGACCGAACAGGAACATCCAAGCCCAGACAGCAAGGTTATTGCTGCCGAAGGGGTTGTAGCCATTGATCAACTGTGAGGAGTTAAGCCAGAGGTAATCACGGAACCATCCCATCAAATAGGTACTGGATTCATTGAACTGAGCAACGTTGCCGGACCAGATCGCGAGATGCTTCCAGTGCCAGTAGAACGTGACCCAGCCGACAGTGTTCAGAGCCCAGAAAACAGCAAGGTAGAAGGCATCCCAGGCTGAGATGTCACAGGTACCACCGCGACCAGGTCCGTCACAGGGGAAGGAGTAGCCGAAATCCTTCTTATCGGGCATCAGCTTGGAGCCACGGGCGTCCAGAGCACCTTTCACGAGAATCAAGGTGGTGGTGTGCAGACCAAGGGCGATGGCGTGATGAACAAGGAAGTCACCAGGGCCGATGGGCAGGAAGACATCAGTGTTGCCATTGATGGCTGCCATCCAGTAGTGATCACCAGGAATGTTCTGGGACGCAAGGCTGGCTGAACTGGCTGCATTCGAAAGCAGTACATCGAAGCCGTAGATCGCCTTGCCTGATGCGGCCTGAACGAACTGGGCGAAAACTGGCTCAACCAGAATCTGCTTTTCAGGAGTGCCAAAGGCCACAACAACGTCGTTGTGGACATAAAGACCCAGGGTGTGGAAACCGAGGAACAGGGACACCCAGCTCAGATGACTGATGATCGCTTCCTTGTGTTCGAGCATCCTGGCCAGGACGTTGTCCTTGTTGGCTTCGGGGTCGTAATCACGGATGAAGAAGATCGCACCGTGAGCAAAAGCACCGCACATCAAAGCGATGGCGATGTACTGGTGATGGGTGTAAAGAGCCGCCTGCGTGGTGTAGTCCTTCGCAATGAATGCGTAGGACGGCATCGCATACATGTGTTGAGCAACGAGGCTGGTGACAACCCCAAGGGAGGCAAGAGCCAGTCCCAGCTGCATGTGCAGACTGTTGTTCAGGGTGTCGTAAAGGCCTCGATGGCCAGCACCAAGGTCACCAGGGGTGCCTTTGGGTGGGTTGTGAGCTTCAAGAATCTCCTTGATGGAGTGGCCTATGCCGAAATTGGTCCGGTACATGTGGCCTGCAATCACAAAGATGCAACCGATGGCCAGATGATGATGAGCAATATCGGTGAGCCAGAGAGCTTCACTCTGCGGATGGAATCCACCAAGGAAGGTGAGGATTGCGGTTCCTGCTCCCTCTGAACTGCCGAAAGCCTGGTTCAGAGAGTCAGGATTTTCGGCGTAGACAGCCCAGTTACCGGTGAAGAACGGTCCGAGACCTGCCGGATGTGGCAGGACGCTGAGGAAGTTGTCCCAACCAACATGCTGTCCGCGGGCTTCAGGTATCGCAACGTGAACCAGATGCCCGGTCCAGGCGATGGAACTGAAGCCGAACAGAACGGCGAGGTGATGGTTCAGACGCGATTCAGCGTTCTTGAACCAGGCCAGAGAAGGCCGGAACTTGGGCTGAAGATGCAGCCAGCCAGCGAACAGAGCCCAAGCGGAGAGGATCATCATGAAGATGGATCCCTGGTAGAGCTCCGAATTGGTGCGCATTCCGATCGTGTACCACCAGTGGTAGAGACCGGAAAAGGCGATGTTCACAGGGGATGAAGCCCCCGCCTGTGTGAAGGCCTTGATGGCACCCTCACCAAAGTGGGGATCCCAGATTGCGTGTGCGATGGGGCGCACGTGCAGAGGGTCGGCGACCCACTGCTCGAAGTTGCCCTGCCAGGCGATGTGGAACAGGTTTCCCGAAACCCACAGGCCGATGATC
>NYUU01000128.1 GCA_002684175.1 Synechococcus sp. CPC35 | reverse complement strand
GTGGGCAGGCGCGCACCGCAAGCGTCGGATGACGCACAGTCCGATGAGTCCCTTCCCTGCTTCTCTTCCGCCCTGCACTCCCTGCCTGAAGCAAGACCGACCGTTGCGAAAGATGTTCGCCACCTGAAACGGGTGGGATGCGAGCGCGCGATGCGGCCGTCGTGACGTGCGCGTCGTCATCCGTGAGCGGCGTGCAAGAAGGCGAGTGAGGTGGCCCATGCCCGAAGGACACAGTGCGCGCTGACCGCGAACGACCAGGCGAGCATCAGCAATGGGCCCCATGGGCGGAAGTCGTCCGTGTACCGCGGCAGGAAGAGATCTGTGACGAGGTCGTTGGGATCGGGCGCTTCGAGGTACTCCGAGAGCACGACGACGTTGACGTAAAAGGTGTTGTACACGTTGAGGGCGGTGATCACGGACATGAGCGTGGCCGCCATGGACAAGGGCGCATTGTGCGGCTCGGCGGCCGACGCCAGGAGCAGTGCGCCGCCCACCACCGGAAAGGTATGGTAGTAGTACATGATGCGGCGCACGTTGGCGAGTTGCGCGAATATGACAATCTCGGTCGCGATGCTCCCGAGACCCACCACAAAGGCGTCCCAGCGGATGGCGCGGTCGAGCCACATGGCGGAGCACACCTTTCCCATCAGGCTCGCCAAAAAAAGAGAGAGGGGGCCCATGGAGATATCGACGCCGCATTGCATTTACGAGGCGCCGCTGCTCCAAAACCATGCACAAATGTTGCCCGTCTCGCCCGGGCAGTTGCTCGCGTCGCTCTTATCAAAGGCGTTGCTGCACGAAGGCTTGTTGGTCGCACCCGAGGCGGCGCTCATCGCCGTCTCCTCGCCGAGCGTCACGGTGCTGACGGTCGTGTTGTCGTCGAGCGGCATCGTCGTCAGCGCCTGCCGGCCGGCTGGCAGCGTCACGAGCACGTCGCACGTGGCCGTGTGCAATCGCGCGACGCACGCCGCCTGACCCGTCACGCGGCGCATCTCGACGACGTGGACCTTTTGCGTCCCATACGAGGCCATATCGAAGCTCTTCGTCTGGCCCGGCTCGTTCTTGAGGCCTCCGGCGGTCGCGCCACTGGCCGTCGAAACGCGCAATTCGCACACGGTGCCGAGCGTGCAAAGCGACGTACCTCCCGACGCCGTCTTGTAGTAGCCACGCGACGCGTCGCACGCGGTGCAGTCCGTCCCCGTGTATCCGAGGCTGCAGGTGCACGAGCCGTCGGCGTTGACCGAGGCCTCGACGTCGCCGCCCTTGGAGCACAGGTCGCTCGCGTACTGACAGCGCGGTCCGGTCCATCCCGCCTTGCACGCGCATGCCATTCCTTGCTGCACGCCATGCGTGCCGCAGTCGATGACGGCTCCTTCCTGGTCGCACAGCGGTCCGTGGTACCCCGTGGCGCACGTCTGCCCCTTGGCGCAGCCTGCGAAGACATTCGTGTTGACAAAGTGGTTGTCGGCGGGGCACTCGCACTTGGCCGGCGACGAGGCTTTGTCGTCGTTCCCTGCCGTGTACGTGCGTGGCTTGTCGGCGTCCCCGATGGCGCACAGCCGACCGCACCCCGAACCGTAGTAGGACGAGTGGCACTCGAGATAGGCCGCCTCTCTCGTCTCGTCGTAGGCGCAGGTTCCATTCGGGTTGCTCTCGGCGGCACACGCCCGCATCTGCTGCTGCTTGCGCGCCTGCTGCGCCGGCGTGAGGGCGGCCGGCGGCTTCGCGGCCGTCGGCCCGTGCGTCGTCGCGGCGGCGGCGGAGGCGGAGGCGCTCTTCGCGCCCGTGGAGGTGCTCGACGCGCCATTCGGAGCGTCCGTCGCCTTGATCGCATGTGCGAGGTGCACCTGGCGCTCGTAGACAAAGAAGACGGCGCCGAGCACGAGCACCGTGCCCAACAGCAGATACAAGAATCCGTGCGATGCGCTGGGCGCGGGTGCTGACGCCGAAGGTGTCATCGCCAGGGTTGGTGCCGCCGGGGTTGGTGCCGCCGGGGTTGGTGCCGCCGGGGTTGGTGCCGCCGAGGGGGCGGCGGCTGCCACGGGGGGGGCCACATTGGAGACGGACGCCATGGGGGAAACTGGTGCGACGCGGCGCCTTCACTTGCCACCCCTCGAGACAAAAAGAAGGCGGTCGATCCGTCGGTCGATGGCGTGATATGCCATCATTGGCTCGCCTCGGAGTGCGCGACTCAGGTCGACTTGAAGGTGGCAGAGGGCTCGGAGCTCGAGCCGGTCGGCGGTGCGCCGACGTCGCCGCCGCCCGGACCGAGGTAGTAGGTGGCGCCACATTTGGCATAGTGGCCCGGCGGCAGCTTGAACTGAAAGGCCTTATCGTGCTGATAGTGAGAGGATGTGTAAGTGCACGTTTCGTTCATGCATTCCGAGACGGCTTGGTTGACGCTGCTACCCTTCCCACACTTGTCACCACCCCAAACACCGTACACGACAGACTTGGGGACGGTTACGCTCTTAAAGTATGGCGTCCCCATGCCATGCTCGTTGGCACCCTTCTCGTACAGTGAGCATCGATCGCCCGAGGTGCCGACCACACCACTGTTGCACAGGGTCTCCAACGAGCTGCAGCCCTTCACCCCGTCCTTGCTCTGCGTGAGCACGCTGCAGAGCGAAACCGTCTGCGTGCAGTTGTTGCTGCTGCCGCATGATTCCTTGCCCCAATCCTTGGTCTTCCCACCGCCCTGAAAGGTCACCTGCTTGTCGCTCATGTCCGTCCACAAGTCGGTCCATTTGGTCGCCTTGCCGTCCTTCTCTATGTAGCCGGGCGCCATCGCGGTGCAGCGCGCGCCCTCCCAGCCGGTGGAGCACGCGCAGGTGTTATTCGTCGCGTCAAAGGTCGCGCCCGTGTCCTTCTTGGTGCACCAATCCGATGGGTACTGGCACAGGTCGCCGACGTGGCCGCCGGTGCACTGGCACGCGCCGGTGCTGTCCTGCGTGCCGTTCTGGCAGTTCTTGTACTCGCCGCTCTTGTCGCAATGCTCGCCGTGGAAGCCGGCCTCGCAGTTGCCATCGCCCGTCTCGTCGCCGAGCTCGCAGCCGGTGCGCGGGTCGCTGTTGACAAAGTGATAGCTCGACGGGCAGGCGCACGTCGCGGCGCCCGCGACGCCGCCCTCGAAGCCGGGCGTGTACGCGGTGGCCTTGACGCCTCCCGTCGCGCAGCGCAACGCGCAGCCCGCCCCCGCACTGGCGCCGTAGAAGCCCGGGTCGCACTTGACCTGCACCTCGTTCGTCGATGGGTTGAGCATGCAGGTGCCGTGTTGCACGCCACGCGACTGGCACGCCGTCAGCTGCGCGGCCTCTGCGGCCGCGCTTGGGCGCGGCTGCGTCGGCGCCGGCAGCGTCGGTGCCGTGGCGCCCGACGTGGCGCCTGCGGGCGCGTCCGAGGCGCCGCCCGCGCCGTCCGCGGCGCCCGTGAGACTGGCGAGCGCGCTGGGGTGCGTGTAATAGTAGTAGCCCCCGATGGCGGCGGCGATGAGCACGACGAGCACGAGCAGCATCATCGACCCGCCTCCTCCGCCGCGTCGCGCAGGGGGCGGGGGCAACGGTGGTGGGTAGCCGGCCATTGTCGAGTCTCTCGTCCCTCCTCTTACCCAAGACTGCTGCAAAAAAGGCGTCGCCATCCCGGCCGCCGCAGGTCGGCCGTTTGCCCTTGGCCACCCGTACGGACGCATCCCGACCGAATCACAGCCAGCTCACGTTGGTCGACTTGGTCGTCTGCGGGTTGGCGGGCGCGCACGTCTTGGTGATTTTCTTGGAGAGCGTGGCCAGACGCGTCTCGAGCTTCGTCGCAAGGAGGTGCACGTCGACGCCAAAGCGCTGGAGCTCGGTGTCGGGTGCGACGAGCCGCGCGGCGTTGAGGTAGGCGAGCGCGAAGGCGCAGTGTCGATAGGCAAAGAGGGGCACGCCGTCCTGCTCCGAGAGCCGCAGCCACTCGGTGCTCTGCGACAGCAAGTCGCGCCCCTTTGCGCTCTGCGCCGCCGCGTCGCCGCCCCCCGAGGTGTCGATGCTGCGTGCCACGATCGCGAGCACCGCAACAAAGCTTACGGTCGATGCCGCACACAGGATGTCGACGTCCCATTGCATCGGCCACATCGCCTCTTCCTTTCCGACCGGCATAGAAAATGTTGCCGCACTCTCTGATGTTTTCTTCAACGGGACAATCGTCACTCCCGAGCGGGTGCATCCAATCCAAAACCAAGTTTTTATCGAGTGTTCAGCAATATGGCGATTGCAACTGCAGCCAACTCTGTTTACTTCAGGGGGTTGACAAACCTCGTAGGTTCCTTGCACTTTTGGGACAGCGACCGACCGATCCACATTTTCAACCTCGGTCTGCAGACGCGACAAATATCTCAAATCGAGACATGGGAACGCGTGTACCTTCAATGGAGAACTTACAAAGACAATAAGCCCAAGCGATATGCATGGAAACCGCAGGTACTTTACTTCATGCTGAGATCCTTTCCTGGCGGTTTTTTGTACCTGGATGCAGGATCCGACGTCCGGGCGCCGTTGCAGCCGATTTTTGACATCATACAACGGGACGGTCTATTTCTGGTCGGTGGTCAGGATGTGGATCTATCTCGTTCATGCCATGCTGGTATGTACGACTACTTTGGACTTGCAGATAAGTCATTCAGAGGCAAGCCTTCTTACTCGGGCAATACACAGGGCTATCGTCTCACCAATGAGAGCGTAAACATTCTCAACAGGCTTCGAGATTGCGCAAATGTGACCTCTTGCATATCACCTGTCGGTTCGGACCTTTCAAATCATCGGTACGATCAAAGCGCGCTTTCGTTGATTGTGTACACACACGAACGCCGCATACCCCAACACACCAAATATCTGGCCGCGGAACGAAGACAATTGCAACACAATCCGAAACAACCCAGCCGCAAGATCGTGTGGACATCTCGCCAAAGTTCGCGTGAATACGCGCGATACTTGCACAAAAATCCACCCTTGGCGCCTCTTTGAGTGGGTTTGGGCGGCAACTCCCCGATTTCAGATTCTTCTGACACCCTTCTCATCTGTCCCATTCCGTCCCACGCATGCTCGTGTCGCTCCTCTGCGGCGACGTGCTGAGCGACATCGTTGCCAAGGTGGACTACGCCGATGTGCTCGCGCTGCGCCTCACGAGCCATGTGTTGCTGGACGCGGTCGCGCAACACCTCGAGGCGCACTACGGCAGAGCCTTTGCCGACTACGTGTCCCGCCTGCACTATGCGCCGCGTGGCCTCGCGGCGCGCTTCTGGCTCTTGCGATACGCGTGCCAATGCCGCGCCGAAGAGGAAGATGGTGGGGGTGGCTTAAGTCGCATGGTCAAGTACATGGAAAGTTTGCGATGCGCAAAGTGCGGTGCGCACGTCGTCAAGGTCGGCGGCTGCGACGCCTGTCGACCGCGGCCGGTGGAGCGGCTCAGCTTCCCGGCGCAGCGCGTCGTTGCGGAGCCGGTGGAGCGGCCGCGCTTTCCGGTGCAGCGCGTCGTCGTGGGTCCGCTCGTTGCCGGGGCCGTCGTGAGCACCGTCTTGGCGGCCTCGACGCACGTCATGCGGCGGTGCGCAGTTGCTTGCCGTCCATGAGCGGATTGTCGCTCGCGAGCCGGCGGTGCTTCTTCTTTGGCTGGTACATCTCGCGCCCGTTGCGCGGCGCGTGGACGATGCCTTTGCAGCCCGGACCGCCCGCGCCGCGCAGCGTGCCGTCCGGCGCGCGCTTCAGCCGGTTGCGCACCTCGGCTGGCAGCGCGCTCTCGTCGGCGGGGGCGTGCCGCAGGTCGTCGCCGTAGCCGATGAAGCGCCCGCTCTGCTCGTAGACCGTCACCAGGTGCGGCATCACGCCGCCCTGCAGGTTGTACTGCAGCAGCGCGGCGCGCGCCGCCGAGCTCTCGACCTCGTCGTGCAGCGCCGCGCCGTACTTGAGCACGTGGAACAGGTGGTTGCCCTGCCGCTGCTGCGCGTCCGTAAGCGGGGCGCAGCGGTGGCGCTCGACGGTCGCGCCGCGCCACGTCCGCAGCTGCTCGCGCAGGTCATGCACTCGGGCGGCGAACGCGGCGTGCGTCGCGCACGCGCGCCGCGCCGCGTCGCGCGCGGCGTCCAGGTCGCGCGCGGTTGCGCGCAGCGCGTCGCGCTCGCGCGCGAGGACGTGCGCGTCGGCCGACCAGCGCGCGTACGCGCGCGCGGGGAAGCGTCGCATGGTGTCGAGCAGCGCGTCGAGCGCGTCGCGCTCGTCGCGCGCCGCCGACCACGCCGCGTCGGCCGCGTTGCGCTCGCGCGCGAGACGCAGCGCCGTGCCGGGGCTCTCCTCGAGCAGCTCGTCGCACATCGCCGGCCCTTCGATGCGCACGAAGCTCTGCAGCGGCTGCGGCAGCGCGCCCACCTCCGAGAGGCCGACGTCGCCAAAGGCGTGCCGCGCAAAGGCCTCCCACGTGAACGGCGCCATCTGGTCGCACCGCCAGTGCGGGGGCAGGTGGGTGACGAGGAAGCGCCACAGGTCGCGCTTCGGCCCGACGAGGTGCTTCTTCATCGACTTCCACAGCTGCGCGTACGTGTGCTTCGCGCGCACCAGCGTGTCGCACACGATGCTCGGCAGGCGCGACGCCAGGCTCACGCACTCGAGCGGCGGCTGCTGCAGCGCGAGCGCGTAGATGGTCTCGGCGATCATCGAGCCGCACGTGCTCGCGGGCACCAGGCGGTTGCCGTGCTCGTCGTCGATTGTGAGGCCGTCGATGTGCACGTCGGGGTGCCGCGCGCAGAAGTCGCGCAGCGACGCGTCGTCCGGATTCACGAGCATGAGCGGCGCGCGCCCCCGCACCGGCTCGCCGGCGATGATGTGGCGGCGGTGGAAGGCCGGGTTGGGGCCGGCCGTCACGATGCCGCCCGTCTTCTGGTAGTTCTCGCGCCACGTGCAGTCGGGCGCCTCGGGTAGCGCGAAGCGATCCACCGTAGCGATCTCGTGCGGCGAAACGCGCCGGGGCAGTACCGTCTCGGCGAGGAAGACCTCGAGGCATTCGTCGCGGCTTCCGTCGTCGTCGACGCCGCCTCCTTCCGCGTACGTGCATCCCACCAGGGTCTCGCCCGAACGGAGCGTCACGCGGACGCCCTGGTAGACGCGCCCGTCATTGAGCGGGGGGAGCGATTCGGGCGCGCTCTTGCGCGTCATATGTCGCGCGCACGGCGCCGCGCAGGAGACGGAGCAGGAGACGGAGACGTGCAGCACGGCCCCTCAAATTTGGAACTCCCTTTTTCGGATCGTCCCAAGTCGGAACTCCCTTTGGCGGCAAAGAAGAAAGCCCTCGAGGTTATAAGAGGGGCAGCGTCGGATGGTCGCCCGACTCGAGACGCAATTCCCCGGGACGCAGGAAGCCATGGGCGCGATCCGCGCGGTCGTCGCGCAGTACCGGCAAGAGCTGCAGCGCGGCGTCAAGGGCCTGGAGCTGGAGGTGCGCTTCGGGAGGAAGGGCGTCGTGGACGGCGCCCTCGTCGACCGCGTCATCACGTGGGTGCAGGGCAACCCCGACTTTGCCAACAGCGAATGGGTGCCCTTTGAAGACAGTTTCTTCCACGTGGCCGGCGTGCAGCATCGCTGCCGCACGCAGTACGACACGGACAGGATGAACATGAACGTCTCGGTGGTGCGCAAGGAGCGCGTCACGCGCTGTGCGCTCGCCTCCTCCGACGGCCTGCAGATTGCCGTCGTGCTCAGTCGCGAGGTGGACGTGCCGCGCGGGAAGCTCGCGCACGTCGTCCACCCCCACCACGTCCGCATGCAGCAGCGCAAGCGCATCGGGCTGCCGAGTCGGGGCTTTGGTCCGGCGCCGACGTGGGCGCTGGACGCCAGCATGGTGTGGAGCGCCGCCTGCAAGAGCGAGGCGGAGCGTGCGCAGATGTGCGCGCCGCCGCAGTACGGCCTCGAGCTGGAGCTGCTGGACCCGGAGTACGTCGTGCACCACGACGACGCGTACGTCGCGTGCAGCATCGGACTCAAGGTGGCCGATCTCCTGCCCGCGGGTGGCCAGCACCTCGACCTCGCCTCCGCCGACGGACGGTGACCCCTTTTTTTCTCTCGTTCATGGTAACACCACACCACTGTCAGAGACACATGGCCTCTTCCCGCACCATGTCGTTCACGGACTTTCTCGGCTTCTCTTCGATGGTCCTCATCGTCATCGGCAGCGTCAACTGGGGCGTCGTCGGCATCCGCTACGCGGCCGGCGCGCTGCCCGCCTTCGACGACGCCTTCGAGGGCGTCGACGCCACCGCGCTCACCAACGTGACCAAGTACCAGCTCTACGATCACGTGCCGACCCCCGACCTCCTCGAGCTGCTCGGCGCGAGCGCGACGGTGCAGCTCATCGTCTACTGGGCCGTGTTCGCCGCCGGCCTCACGTACATGATGCTCTTTGTCTACAACTCGATCGAGGTTCGCACCGAGGACGCTTAAAGGTAAGTCTCCCCGCCCGGCCCCAAAATACCGTCTGTCTCCCTCCCCATGTCTGCATCTGTCTGTCTCTCCCTGCTGTTCTCTCGGTGCGCCCGGCGTGCTCCCGGCGTGCCTGACGTTGCTTGTGCGCAGAATGCTTTTTTTCAGCTCGCGCAGGTCGAGGTGCTCCATCATCTGCGACGGTCTTGGCCAACCGCGACGCGCAGCTGCCGCTTCGCCTGCTCCAAGACCTCCTCTGTGAGGTCACACCACTCCTCTCCTTCGATTTCGACCTGTTGTTCGCGGGCGAAGAGGTACCCACCGTGGATTTTTTCGTGGTCGGCATTGTACGCAATCGTACCCTGCTTCAGCCCCAGCTTGCGCGCCGCATCGCTCGCCGATTCAAAACGAGTCGTCACGCCGTCTTTGGTGGCGAGAACGGGCTTGCCGCGCGCCTTGGCGGCGAGGCCGTGGTCGATCTCGCGATTTTCTAGGTTCGCCTTTCGGGTCAAGTAACGCAAGTTGGTGAGGCAGTTGTTGTGCGTGTCGCCGTTCACGTGGTCAATGTCCAAGCCGTCGGGGCGTGGGCCAACGAATGTCTGCATGATGAGCGCGTGCATGAAGATGAACCCCTTTTTCGAGTGGTAAGCCTTGTACCCAGTGAGGTCCGAGCCGCAGTCGCGCTTGCCCGTCTGGTACTCGATGCGGCCCTTGTTGCTCACGCGGACGTCGGGGTACCCGACCGCAACGCGCCACTCTTCGCCCTCCAAATCCGGTTGCTCTACGTAACGGACCTCGTGCTCCGAATGCTTGCGGTTGCCGTTTGCGATCTCGGACACCGCGCCGTTGCTCTTATACCCCAGCGCACGCGCGAGCGCCATTGACGACGGATAAGTGGTCCACGTTGTCGCGCCTCTGAGGCGGTGGAGGACCTGCTTTGAAATTGGGAGTCTGGTTTGGCTGCGGTTCGGGTCCTCCATTGCCTGCTGCATGTTCTGTTGGTGCGTCTGCCACTCAAGGTTGGACAAGACGTTGTTGGTCTTGTCGTGATCGAGGTGGCCGACGTCAATCTTGGTCGGGTCGTCTGGTGGGCCATCAAAGGCCAGCTTGACCAAGCGAGCGAGCACGTACGTGACGTTTCTGCCTTGGGCGTTGGTTACGCCTGCGTAGTACCGCCCATCCTGCTTGCGGAGTTGGCCTTTGGATATTTTGCCCGAATAACTGCGATGGCGTCCCATGTTCGAAACCGCAGGCCGCATCTCTCTTTTTGTAAGAATTGTGGTATTTTCTTTGGTGCAAATTTGACACTCTCAAAAAATGGAGGCGAGGCCTCCGTAGGGGTACCCGGCCGCAAGCCTCCTCGGACGTACGATGCACATTGCAAGACGTTCATTTTTCTGCGCGATGGGGAGCATTGGCACGTGTACGGATTCCATACCGACCGCATTGATGCTGCTTCGAGCATATGCAGGTGATCGATCTCCAAAACTTCTTAGTCGCTGCGGGAGCTGCTTGTGATAAAAGGTGGTCTGGGAAAAAGTGAGTGCATCCTTTCATCACAAACGACGTCAAGCGAGCTCTTGCCCAGCCATGTGCGCTCATACCGGGGCGATGTCCGCCCTTGTATGCGGCCAAACCCTTGCGCAACACTTCCAGCGACGTAGCGACGGGCAGTGCAATGTCTTTCTCCAATTCTTCTAATCCTGAACGACAAAGCGATGCATACGCACTTTTTGAAAAAGATTTGGGCGTCGTCAAGTTTGCTGCGGATGCGGAATCGAAAATTGCCTGCAGACTCAATGCAGCATCCACCTTTGGGAAGCGTTCAATGAACATGCGACGATGCTTACTCAGACGCAAGCCTTTGGATGCGCCGTCCATGCTTCGCGGCTGGATAGCAATCCGCATCACCGTTGCGAGCGGGAATCGAGGTTTGCCGCCTTGACTAAGTTCAATGCCCAGATATTTGAGGGGATACGTCGTGTGCCACATTCGACCAAGCGTTGTTTTTGAGCGGTCGAGTCTTTTTTGAAACTGCGCATCATTTTCCAGTTCTCGAATAGCAAGTAACATCTCTCGTGTGCTAAAAAAGTCACGCAAATCTCGGGACGGCATCTAAGTCCTGACAAAGAAACCTACACACAAAAGGCCCGCATATTTTTATGCTGCGCAATCGGGCAGCTGGTAGATGCGCCACGCCCCGTCGCGGTATCGCGCGGTGAGGCGATAGACGTCGGAGCAGCGCGCCTCCCCGAGGGTGGCGAGCGCGCCGCCGTCCTTGGCCACGAAGCGCAGCGTGTCCACACCGACGCGCTCAAACATCGGGAGCGCGCCTTCGGCCGCCGGCGCCTCGACCAGCAGCGTCGCGGCGGCAAGCAGCGCGTCTTCGGCGCGGAGGCGCGCGGCCAGCTCCTTGGCCTTGTGCTCGCGCAGGTGCTCCATCATCTCCGCCGTGAGCTCCGCAGACGGGCCGTCGAGCTCGTGCTCGAGCGACTTCCAGTACAGCGCGCGCCCCTCGAACGCGCCGCCCGCCATGCCCCTTTGGAACGACTGCCGGATGCTCGTGCTGGTGCGAACGCCCGCGAAACGGGCGGCGTCCGTCTGCGACGCAAAGGGCGCGTGCGCCGGCTGCGTGAACCTCCTGTCAAAGAATGGCTGCACGCGCGAGCTCCGCTTCGCGGCGCCGGCCGCGTCGTCGCGAAAGCACTTTTGCAGATTCGTGTGCACCGTCGCCCATTGCAAGTTCTCGACGCGGTTGTCGTCCTTGCGGCCCGCATCGTCCTTGTGATCGACGACCATGCCGGGCGCGGGCGGGGGGCCGAGCCACGCGAGCGCCACCAGGCGGTGCACCAGGTGCAGCTGCTTCTCGACCCACACCCTGCGGTAGCCGTTCGCCCCCAGGCAGCCCGCGACGACGCGCCAGTGGCCATTTGGCTTCTTCTTGCGCACCATGCCCATGTTGCTGACGTGCACGGACGCGACCACCCGCCCGTCGGGGAGCGTGACGGGGCGCCATTCCTCGCCCTCGCGCCCTTTGGGCAACACCCACTCCCACGTCCAAGGCCGTCCGTGCGCGTCGCGCGTGTACTTGTACGCGCCGTTGGCGCACATGGAGACGCCGTCGAAGCGGCACCCGGCCTCCGCACACGCCCGCGTGAGACTGGGGTAGCACCGCCATTCGGCGCCGTCGAGCAGGCGGCCCCTCACGGGGTCGCTCTTTTGGTCGCCCGTGCGTGCCGACCGCGTCTTGCGAGCGTGCTGCTTCGGCGTGAGCCACTCGAAATTGTCCGGGTCCAAGCTGCTCCTGTCCCCGTCGATGTGGTCGACCTGCGCGCTCCACGGCATCACCGGGGCGCGGCCGTCGCGCGGCCACAGCCACGCGAGCACGCGATGGGTCGAGGCGTGCCGCCGGAAGCATTTCAGGCCGTAGTAGCCGCTGCGCTGCTTTCCGCCTCGGAACGAGACCCCTTGCCCATTGAAGTAGTGCCCGCTCTTGTACAGACGTGGCGCGTGGCGTGCCATGCATATACCCATATGCCGACCGGCTTCATCTCGCAAATCTGACACGCGCAAAAAAATGGAGGCGAGGCCTCGAACGTGTGGCGGTCGTTGCCTCGAGAAATCGCTTCGGAATTGCTTACGCACGCTCTCCGCGAAGGCGGCGCGCGAGCTGGATGTCCTTCGGCATGATCGTGACGCGCTTGGCGTGGATGGCCGCGAGGTTCGTGTCTTCGAAGAGGCCGACGAGGTAGGCCTCCGAGGCCTCCTGGAGGGCGACGACGGCCGAGCTCTGGAAGCGGAGGTCGGTCTTGAAGTCCTGCGCGATCTCGCGCACGAGGCGCTGGAAGGGCAGCTTGCGGATCAGGAGCTCCGTCGACTTCTGGTAGCGGCGGATCTCGCGGAGGGCGACGGTGCCGGGGCGGTAGCGGTGCGGCTTCTTGACGCCGCCGGTGGCGGGCGCCGACTTGCGCGCGGCCTTGGTGGCGAGCTGCTTCCGGGGCGCCTTGCCTCCGGTAGACTTGCGGGCGGTCTGCTTGGTGCGAGCCATGGGTGAGTGTTTTGTCGGGGTGGTTAGTTGCGCTTGCGGAACTCTCTTTTCGCTGAGGCATACCGCGCGTTGCGGAAGCTGCGGGCGATTCGCCAAGGGGCCCCTCGGCACATCGACGCCCCTGGCGCTCTCCGAAGTCACCGCGCTGGTGAAAGCGTCGTCGTAAAGGCAAGGAGTTCCTTGCCCTTG
>NYUU01000127.1 GCA_002684175.1 Synechococcus sp. CPC35 | reverse complement strand
CACCTGAGAAAATTCAATCTCCAGAAGCTTGATAGCAAAATTTCAGTTCAAAACGAATTCGACACCCGAATCCCAAAACATACATTTTACAACAGCGACTTTCAAAACACAGATGAGCCAAATAACTGAAGCAAGAATGATTCCTTAAAAAATCAACGAGTCACTATCGACCATCAACATGCATACGATTAGTTATCACACAAACAACTTTCCTCCTGAATCAAGCTATTGCCGATAAATCAATTTTAATTGAACAAATACGACATATCAACTTTCACTTTTAACTCCTTCAATTCTGTCCTCCACATCCTGATAAAGCTCCTTCAGCTGTTCAATATTTTCGTCCGATGTATCCCAATATCCACGGCCATTCACTTCAAGAAGCGTGCCAACGATCTGGCGGAAGCTGTTGGGGTTCAGATCCATCAGACGCTTACGCATCTCAGGATCGTTGATGAACGTGTCGTTGGCCTCTTCGTAGACGAAGTTATCAACGGATCCACTGGTGGCACTCCAACCGAGTGTGAAGTTGAGGCGTTTGGACACCTCACGAACACCCTCATATCCAGAATCGAGCATGCCCTCATACCACTTCGGGTTGAGCAGCTTGGTACGGGAATCAAGGCGGATCGTTTCACTCAGCGAGCGAACCTGGGCATTAGCTGTTGTGGTATCAGCGATGTAGCTCGTCGGTGCCTTGCCGTCATCGCGCAGACCGGCAATCAACTTTGTGGGATCTGAATCGAAGTAATGGCTCACATCAGTGAGCGAAATCTCAGCGGAATCAAGGTTCTGAAATGTCACATCGGCTGTCTTCATCACATTCTCGAACACATCCCGCTTCTGATTCATTTCTCCAGGGTTATCAGCATTGAAGGCAAAGGTTTTGCGGGACAGATACATCTCCTGCAACTCGCCCTCCTCTTCCCAGGTGCTGTTCTCCACCGCCAGGTTCACATTGGAGCTGTAACTTCCGCTGGCATTGGAGAACACTCGACAGGCGGCATCACGAAGACTGGTGCCCTCTCGTTCAGCCTGTTCAAGGGCATGCTTACGAACAAAATTCTGTTCAAGCGGCTCATCGGCTTCGGCAGCCATTTTCACGGCCTGGTCAATGAGTGCCATCTGATTGATGAACAGATCACGGAAGACACCGGAGCAGTTCACCACAACATCAACGCGAGGTCGTCCCAGGTCCTCAAGCGGTATGAGTTCCAATTTGTTCACACGTCCGACGGAATCAGACATCGGCTTGACTCCAACGAACCAGAGAATCTGAGCCAGGGATTCACCGTAGGTTTTGATGTTGTCGGTCCCCCAGAGCACACAGGCGATGGTTTCGGGCCAGGTTCCCTGCTCCTCACGTTGTCGGGCGATCAGCTTGTCCACAACACCCTTGGCCGCCGCCACTGCAGCACGGGTGGGGATCGCCTGAGGATCAAGAGCGTGAATGTTCTTTCCACTGGGCAGAACCCCGGGATTGCGAATTGGATCACCGCCGGGCCCCGGCAGCACGTATTCACCATCGAGGGCCTTCAGAAGGCTTTCCATCTCCATGTCGGCACAGATCTGGTCCAGGCAGAAGCGGAGGTAGCCGAACAGTTTTTCCAGCTCTTTGGCATCAATCTGGGCAAATCCGGCGGAGCTGCAGGTTCGAAGCCAGGGAGAGGGCACGTTGAAGCCATACTTGCCAAGCAATTCGAAGAACCAGCCGAAATTGCTCCGAAGACTCACACGTCCATCACGGCCGGTGAGAGATCGCACCATGGATCCGATGGCGCAACGGGAGGTCTCGGTGATGGTGCGATTGAATTCAACATCGGCGAGCACACCATCGTCGTTGCCCTTGTAGACATCGTCGATTGAACGACCCACTGCTTCCGCCAGCAGAGCTGGCAGGGAGCGAAGACCATCCTCCTCACGGTCCAGAGCGGCGATGCTCACGAGGGTGGCAATTGCCTCCTCAGCGGTGGGTGGTTTACCGATGGTGTGCAAACCGCAGGGCAGCAATCGACTCTCGATCTCCATCAGCTGCCGATAAACCGCGCCGACAAGAGCATCACGACCATCGAGATCAAGATTGGCAGCATCGTCATCCGGAAGATCGACATCCTTGTCGAGATTGCACAGTCGCGCTGTTTCAACAATCGTGTTGACGATCTGGATCCCCCTGCCGCCCTCACGCAGCTGCTGATAGGACCCAACCAGCTCCCCCAGTTCCTTCAGTCCCTTGTAAAGACCGGCATTCTCTGCCGGCGGAGTGAGGTAGCTGATGGTTGAGGCATAGCCACGTCGCTTGGCAATGGTGGCCTCGGACGGATTGTTGGCGGCGTAGTAGTAGAGGTTCGGCAGGGAGCCGATCAGGGAATCGGGGTAACAGGTCTCACTCATCCCCATCTGCTTGCCTGGCATGAACTCCAGCGAGCCATGGGTGCCGAAGTGGAGAACGGCGTCAGCTCGCCAGATCTTCTCCAAATAGGTGTAATAAGCAGCAAACCCGTGATGGGGACTTGCGCTGCGGGAATAAAGCAACCGCATCGGGTCGCCCTCGTAGCCGAAGGTTGGCTGAACACCAACAAACACATTTCCAAAATGCCGGCCAAAGACCAGCAGGTTCTGACCATCGCTGTTGAGATTCCCGGGGGGCTTGCCCCAGTTCTCCTCAAGACGCTGCGAATAAGGAGTTAAGCGCTCATATTCCTCAACGCTCATCCGGTGAGCGATCGACAGCTCCGGCGATCCCTGCATGGCTTCGGGATCATTGACGACCGCTTCAAGCAGAGCCTTCGGGGTGGATGGCAGATTCTGTACGTCATAGCCCTTGGCCTTCATCTCCTGCATTACGCGATGAATGGAACCGAAAACATCCAGGTAGGCCGCGGTACCCACATTTCCCTTGTCCGGCGGAAAACTGAAAACGGTGATTGCCAGTTTCTTGTCGATCCTGGGCTTGATCCGCAGTGAAGACCAGCGGATCGCCCGCTCAGCAATCGCATCCACCCGGTCTTGCAGGGTGTGAGCCTTGCCGGTTGCGTCATCACGACCGGAAAGAACAATCGGTTCAATCGCACCATCCAGTTCAGGGATTGCGATCTGAAGGGCGACCTGCACGGGATGCAGTCCAAGGTCGCTGTCTTCCCACTCCTGGGTGGTCTGGAAGACAAGGGGCAGCGCAACCATGTAAGGACGATTGAGCTTCTTCAGCGACTCGACCGCCTTGGGATGATCCTGACGGGCTGGCCCTCCCACAAGGGCAAAGCCCGTGAGAGACACGATTCCATCGACCAGCGGCAGCTCCGAATTGAGCGGGTCGTAGAAGAAAGTATTCACGGGCCGCGAGAAATCAAGCCCCCCGCAGAAAACTGGAATCACCCTCGCGCCACGGAATTCCAGTTCCTGGATCATGGCCACGTAATGGGCGTCATCACCGGTGACGATGTGGCTGCGTTGGAGCACCAGGCCGATGACAGGGCCCCTGCGGGCCTCAAGGCTGAGATCTGTTCGACTCGCTGTCCAGTTCAGATATTCCTTGAGGTCTTCGAACATCGACGGAGCAAGTGGGTGCCAGATCCCCAGATCGGGAAACACCTCGGGCTCCGCCACATCCAACTGCGGACGCTCATCTCCCTCTGCAGCTGGAAAAACATATTTGTCAGCCAGCATCAGGAGAAAATTCCTGAGGTTGTCCGGTGTTCCACCGAGCCAGTACTGAAAGCTCAGCATGAAGCTGCGAGCATCCTGTGCCTTCTCAACCGGCAGGTATTTGAGAACGGTGGGAAGAGTATTGAGCAATTTGAGCATCGCGTCCTGGAAGCTGGCTCCACCGGCCTCCTTCCGCTTCTTCATGAATCCGGCGATCGCGCTCTTGCTCTGGCCGAGCTGAGCCATGGAGAAGCTTCCCAGCTTGTTGAGACGCATCACCTCCGGCATCGAAGGGAACACCACAGCAGCCTTGAGCCGGTCCCGGTGGGGAGACACAGCCTCAACAACTTTCTGCGCAAGATCTTCGATGAAAATCAGTGAAGCCACAAAGACGTCGGCTTCCGCCACATCGGCACAGAAATCGGCGTAGTTCGCTTCGTTGCGGAGCTCTTCAATCAGATAACCGCTCAGCTCAATGCCAAGATCACCTCCTGATGCGTTGAGAGTGGTCGCCGCCTGGGTCAGAGCATTCTGGTATTGAGGCTCAAGCACCACATACACAGCTTTCATCACAGACGCGTGGTTCTGACCCTCCACAGGAGCAACGCGGCGATCAGCGGAGCGGACCTGTGTGAACATCTGCACGCTTTGATCTATATATCGAACCCTACGTCGAGGCGTTCCACCGGGACGAAGATTACAAATCGTGTTTTACACGTGTTGCCCCATAGGCTTTTGGGCAGTTGCAACGCATCGATGACCGCTCCGATTCCCGTTGTTGTGGCCGGTGCACTGGGACGAATGGGTGCAGAGGTGATCAGAGCCGTGACAGGAGCAGCTGACTGCACACTCGTGGGTGCCATTGACAACACCCCAGGGAAAGAGGGAGTGGATGTTGGCCTCGAGCTGGGTCTGGAGGAATTGACGGTGGCTGTCACCGCGGACTTCGAAGGCTGCCTGTGCGCCGTGAGTCAGTCGGTGCGCGATGCCGGCAAAGCGGCCGTGCTGGTGGATTTCACTCACCCCTCGGTGGTCTATGAGCACACTCGAGCTGCGATCGCCTACGGCGTTCATCCGGTGATCGGGACAACGGGTCTCACTCCCCAGCAGCTTCAGGATCTCAGCGTGTTTTCAGCCAAGGCATCCATCGGTGGAGCGGTGATTCCAAACTTCTCCGTTGGGATGGTTCTGCTGCAGCAGGCCGCCGCCGCCGCCGCGCGCTTTTACGACCATGCCGAACTCACCGAGCTTCATCACAACCGCAAGGCGGATGCACCAAGTGGAACCTGCATCAAGACGGCCGAACTGATGGAGGAGCTGGGTAAATCCTTCAATCAAGCAGAGGTGGACGAGCACGAGTCCCTGGAGGGGAGTCGCGGCGGACGTCGGGACAGCGGCCTGCGTCTCCATTCGCTGCGACTGCCAGGACTTGTGGCCCATCAGGAGGTCATGTTCGGAGCGCCGGGAGAGACCTACACCCTTCGCCACGACACAATCGACCGTGCCGCTTACATGCCTGGAGTGCTGCTGACCATAAGGAAGGTGCATTCCCTTGAGGGACTTGTCTACGGGCTTGAGCGTCTGATCTGACGAAAAACAATGTTGATCCCCCTCCGCCCCGGAGAACTACAGCGCCTGATACCCGCTGTCGGCACAGGAAATCAGTTCCGCGCCACCCTCGGTTCACCGCGGGAGATTCTGCAGCGGGTGATGATCTCTGCCATCGGGGGGGTGATCACCCTTCTGATCAGTCAGAGCCAGATGACCAGTCGCTGGGGCCCGTTCTGGCTGATTGCCGGTGTCGTTTTCCTGCTTTACATCCTCTGGGGTCCGATTCTTCAGGCGGGGCAGCGAAATGCAGCGCTGCGTCGCTATCCATCAGCGGCTTTGTTTCAAGGAGAAATCGTGGAGGTTCTCAGCCGGGAACGGGTGGAAAACCGTCATGAACAGGCCGACAAGCAGGGGCAGCTGGAACTGGTGGAGAACCGACGTACTTGGATGCTTCTCGAGCTGGAGGACGAGGACGGATATCTCGGCCGTCTGGCTTTTCCAATGGAAAAGAGACATCAGACGATCCGCCCTGGAGCGGTGATTCGCTGCCTTGTGCTGAGCGAACGCAAGGACTTTTCCAAGATCGGGGCCCTCAGCGATGCCTGGCTTCCTGGTCTGCGGATGTGGGTCGGCGAGTATCCCTTCCTGTTGCGGCCGGCATTCGAGGAGCTTTGCCAGCTGCGAATCAGACGAAGCAGCTGAAAACTTTTCGAATCACGGAACGTTTCTTAAAACTGGTTTACAATTCTTCGTAATCAAACGAGGCTCCATGGCTCAGTCACCTTCCTCAGCCCCCGTGATTCGTGGTGCAACCGTCACCACAGAAGACGGCGGCCGCCTGAACGCCTTTGCCACGGAGCCCCGCATGGAAGTTGTTGAAGCCGAACAGGGCTGGGGATTCCACGAGCGTGCTGAAAAGCTGAACGGACGCATGGCCATGCTTGGCTTCATTGCTTTGATCGCCACCGAGATCGCCATTGGTGGTGAAGCATTCACCCACGCAATTCTCGGCCTGAGCTGAAATCCACAGCTGGAGCTCCGAAGTCGCCACACTCTGTGAATGGCGCAAGGTCTCTCCACTGTTCATATTCTCGGAGCCGGACCGACCGGCTCCCTGGCAGCTCTCGCGCTTGCTGAAAACAATCAACGAGTGGTTCTGCATGATCCACTTTCAGTTGAAAGTCTCACTGCACGCAGTCGCGCCTATGCGATCACCCACTCAAGTCGGAGGCTCCTTCAAGACTTGGAGCTGTGGGACAGATTGATCGATGATTTGATTCCCTTTGAACTGCTGGATCTCAGGGATCAGAGTATTAACAAGCGAGTTCTTTTTCGGCTGAAAGATCTTCCTTCTGGTCATCAAACGCACGGGGGAATCGGCTGGATTCTTGACCACGGTCCGCTGATGCAGTCGCTTTTCAACCGTCTGCGACTTCATTCTGGGGTTGAACTTTTTCTAGGCAGTCCTCCTCCAAGGTCTGGTCCTAATGATCTTGTCGTCGCGGCAGATGGGCCAGGATCGCCGACCCGGGCGAGCTGGGGCATCCATCATTGGCAGCACAACTACCGACAGGGCTGCCTGACAGCCAAGGTCGCCATGCGTGGCGTCGGTGAAAAAAAAGCTTTCGAACTGTTCCGATCGGAAGGTCCACTTGCGGTTCTCCCCTTAGGCCAGGGGAATTTTCAGGTGGTCTGGAGCGCTCCCCTGCACAAGTGCAAACAACGCTGCGAATTATCCAGAAGCGGTTTTCTCGACCAGTTGGCGGCAATCTTGCCCCCTGGCCTCGAACCGGATCGACTTCTGGATCGGCCTCGAGCCTTCCCTCAGCAACTGATGCTCGCCCATCGACTCAGTTGCGGAAGAGGCGTACTGATCGGTGAAGCAGGACATCGTTGCCATCCGGTCGGAGGCCAGGGCCTCAATCTGTGCTGGCGCGATGTTGAAACACTGCTGCAGTCAGTCAGAGGTGGAGGTTCTCCATCCACCATTGCCCGGCGCTACGGGCGTCAACGTTGGATGGATCTGCTTCTTGTCGGATTGTCCACAGATTTGCTTGTACGTTTGTTCTCCAATCGCAGCAGACTGCTGCTGCCCTTCCGAGGTCTTGCGATTGGACTTCTGGCACTGAATTCCACACTGCGGAAGCTCAGCCTGAGAGCCATGAGCGATGGTCCCATGCAGCTGATGCGGGTCCTGCCAGACTGATGCAGTAAGCGAGAAAGCGATGGTCGTCTGCAGTCACCCGCAGCCCTCCGCTTCCGACGCTCTTCAGCAGTTTCTGCAACAGCGTCTTGGCCTGAGCGCCAACGCACTCCATCTTGGACTTAGACAGGCCGAGCTTGAGCAGGCTCCTTTACCCATCGTTTTGTGGAGCTTCGGTTTGCTGAGCCTCGATCAGCTTCAGCAGGTTCTCGACTGGCAGGAGAATCAGTCGTAGCGAAGCAATGCGGACACAGGCTGGTGTGCCGGAAGCGCCTGACGGCCCCCAAGTCCGGCCAATTCGATCAAAAACGCAAATCCAGCCATCCTGCCTCCGGCCAGCTCAACCAGACGTGCCGTTGCAGCAGCTGTTCCTCCGGTTGCGAGAAGGTCATCAACAACAAGGACACGAGGATTGCCTGAAAGTGCGTCAGCCTGGATTTCAAGGCGGTCCGTTCCGTATTCCAAGGCGTAATCAACTCCGAGAACAGCTCCCGGAAGTTTTCCTGGTTTGCGGACAGGTACGAAACCAATCCGGCAATGACAGGCCAGTGGAGCACCCACAATGAACCCACGCGATTCAATACCCACGATCAGGTCAGGCTTGATGGTCTCGCAGACCGTTTCAAGCCGGCACATGACCTCTCCCAATGCCTCCGGAGAGCGCAGCATCGGATTGATATCCCGGAACACAATTCCAGGCTTAGGAAAATTTGGAATGGATCGAATATGGGCTTTTAAATCGAGCAAAGCAGTGGGATTAAATAACTGGAGAATCGATTGAGACTAGTTGATAGAGACACCTCTTTTGCCACTGAACAGGGCAGATCGGAAATACCCACT
>NYUU01000126.1 GCA_002684175.1 Synechococcus sp. CPC35 | reverse complement strand
TTTTTTGCATATTTTGTTCCATCTATAATCATCCTTCTTTTCACTTTAGTCAACGATGTTTAGGCACATGGTCTGCTTGCTTTAATCATCACCTCCTCTCTAATTGAAGACAGTGATCCACATTATATTTGGCATTTTGTTCCCCATATCAGACAGCCGCCTCTAACTGTCAGTTCACTCTGCTGTTAAATTTGATTCACGCTTCGACCTTTTCGTTTTTGCTCACATTGCCAGGGTTTATCGCGCTCACTGACTGATCCTCAATTGTCCAAGGGGTGAGCGATGGGCTTAGCCCGCGGACCGTTAAGCGCTTTGACGAACTGCAGCGAACGAACAGAGACGATGCCTCGATGGTCGCTGTTGAGTTGTTTTAACTTGTTTCGCTTAGCATTAATAGCGACAGATTGCGACGCCCGCAATCAGCCTGCCCTTTGAGCTTAATTTACTAGCGCTAGTCTCTTATGCTACAAAATTATTTTTATACAGTTCGATCGAATTTCAGCCGCTAATTAAATTTGCAGAATCTTCTGATAAATTCTCTTTTTGATGGGACTACTATCATCCTCTTATTCTGCTTGCTTGCTTGATTTGCAAGGTCCGTAATTGCATATCTTTATGCTTTTTCTTTGTATGGCAGGTTGCTTAATTGTGTTGTTGAGTTTTTAGTCTTGCCGAGAGGATCCTTAGGCCGTTTGTATTTTTGTGTTTCGTTTTAATGCTTTTTTTTATCTTCGCAAACCACTGCCATCTCCTTTGCTGTCAAAATTTAATTATTCGCGCGCAGTCATTGTCCCACCGTCTGTCTTGCCTGCAATCTATTCGTTCTGCACAATCTGAACCCTTCCCTTACCTTTTTACACAAGAGGCTCTTCCTTCTCAACTATATCTCGAACTTGAATCATCTTTCCCTGAAGAATTAATTCTTGATCGAGTGGTAAAAATGGACGCTGGAAGTCCTACTCGTCGTCTCAAGTTTGCTGAAGCCGTTAACTGGAACGATTTGCCGCCGATCTGGGAAGATTTTCTTCGCTTTCATATTAGTGTTGATTTTTTTAGATCTGTTGTTCGACTCTTTGAGCCATATCTTTTGTCTTCACTAGGTTCTTCTCGGCTAGATCAATTACTTGAATCAAATGTGAACCCTCGAAACATTGGTCAATCTGATCTTCTCGTTACGGATTGTCAATTTGTAGTTAATGAACCTCTTGCTGAAGGTGAGACAAGTCAACCTCCTCATGTTGACAATCCCAAGGAGATCTATGCTGGCCTGCTGTATATGCGTCGATCTGATGATAATGCGTTTGGTGGTGATCTAACTCTCCATCGTCTGTTCCGTCCAATTGTGCAGTTGGATAAAGCTAAAGGTCGCCCGATTTCATCTCGTTTACATCAACCTGTACAAACTATACCTTATCGAGCAAATACATTTTGTTTGTTTTTAAATTCACTCGGTGCTGTCCATAGCGTATCGCCACGGGTGAACTCTCATGTTAGACGTCGTAGTATTAATATTATTGGTGAATATTGTAAACGCGACCGCATGTGGAACGTTTCTCATATTGATAGTCGAAAAGGAATTTTTGAACAGTTTAAAGATAAATGTAAATCTCGGTTGCGTCGTATGATGTTGTGAGCCAATTTTGAATTGAGATGTTAGTTTAAAGTTTTGTATTTTTGTTTGTCTGTATCAATGATGTGAGATTCTTATTTTTCACCTGTTCCTTTGATTGAAAAGCAATTTCCACAGCTGCTTACTTGGATGTTATTGCCTTCTACAAAAAAGCCACCTCCTGATAGATTCTCTCTATAGTCAATTACAATATTTTTAAATTTTTTGAGTTGCTCTTGCTTTACATAGAGGGTGACTCCTGATTCTCTGGATGCAGCCAATCCGGAATTTCTGCCAGGTTCAAAGACTATTGAGTAATCCGAGCATCCTCCTGATACAAGCTCAGCAAACATCTCCCCTGGAATCCCAGCAACCGATGTCTGTCTCATCATTTCGAGTGCTGCTCTCTTTGTTAGTTTGATAGCCAACTTGTGTTGCAACTCTTTGATGTCTTTATTTTAGCATTTGAGGCTCTTTTCTTGGCGAATATTTTGTCATTTGAAAATATTTTGGTTTTTTGCTTTTAATCTCTTGAGCCTTCATCACGTTATTTTGCTTCTGTATGAAGATCTTGATTGTGGTAACTACGAGCAGTTGGTTCTTGGTGCTATTTCATTTGGTGGTTATTTAATCTTTTGCTATTGAAGATTCTGAGTCGCTTTTCGAGTCTATATTCCTTCGCGCATGCCTCTCCTCTCTTTGCCCTTGGCTTGAATCTTCTTGGCTTGTTTGCATAATAACTTTTTGCGGGTTGAATTAATTTGATTTTACTGTTCTGCTTTGGGAATATTTCTGTTCCATTGTTTTCTACTCTTTGCCTTACGCGTTTGATGTTGTTAAGGAGATGTTTCTGACTGCCAGCTTATGGTCGATCACTTGCATGCCTCTCGTTTTATTTTAAAACAATTCTCCGTATTATGAAGTTGATAGTTTATGAAAGTTTGGTTCAGTTTGACTCTTTCATTGATAGATTGATTTGTACAGCTATTGATCATTGCCGTTTTGGTGGAATGATTTGTTGATTTTGCTTGTTTCGAACCATTTTGCTGCTTCTGAGTTTTTCTTGTCTGCACTGATATCTTCTTTTGTGATATTGAAATGGTTGCTTTTCGCGATCGCAATCAGGTCTTCCTCGTTTTCACAAGCCGCCACCTGGCGTCGTAGTGATTGGTTATGGTCAATTGAATGGATGAAATCTTTAAAGGATTCACGGCTCATAACGTCAATTCTCCTGTTTGAACAATTCTATGCAACTCTATTGCAAAAAAAACAAATTTTGTCATCGTTGCTGTTTTGTTTTCGTCGATGAGCTGAACTTGTACGCAATAAATTTTTTGTTGTTGTTGAGTGCATTAAAAAACTCCAGGATTTAATTAATTAAATCCTGGAGTTTTTTGTATTGACTATGGATTCAATCCAAAGTCAGTTTGTCATTCCACGATGACCTGACCAACCATTCCGGCTCCACGGTGTGGTTCGCAATAGAAGTCGAAGGTTCCGGCTTCACTGAATGTCTCTTCCCAGGATTCGCCGGGGTTGAAGGCCAGATCTGTGTGGCTGTATTCGTCATGCCCTTCGAATACAGCGTTGTGGGGAGCGAGCTTGTTGTTGACGAACTTAACGGTGTCTCCAGCCTTGATGCTGACGGAGTTGGGTTCGAACGCCAGCATGCCTGCGTCAGTGCCAAGCTTCACTTCGACTGTTGCTGCGTTGGCGGAACCGATCCCGAGACCGAACAGCATCAGGAAGGCACAGCAGGCGGCTGCGAACTTGCGAATGAACGACTGCATTAAAAAAATCAATCAATCAATCCACTTTACGCCTGGATCTGGGTTTTCCGCGATTGGGAAGGCCTGAATCACTAAGAACTGTTTCGAGGGTTGGTGCATGGCTCACGTCACCGAAACGTTCCGGTGCGCTGGCAGGATCATGGATGAAGTGGCGCTGCTTGATGCTGAAGCGGTCCCAGGCGTTCACTTCGATCGGCAGAATTTTGATCAGTATCTCGATCAACCAAGGCCACAGGCGTATCCCCGGCGTGCGCCGAACCCCCCGCCAGCGACACAGGGTTGCAACGGCATGATCCACAGAGATTGCGGACTGCCCCATCACGATTCGTCGAAGTTGCCCCTGGCCAGGCTCGCTGTTTCTTCGGTGGGGTTTTGTTGCCAAAGATCCGCAGATTCGTGCGATGTCCTCAGCGTGTATGAAGTGGAAACTCGCATCGGCTCGCAGCCACCGTGCCAGCCAGAGCCATTGGCTTGCTTCTGCTAGTCCCTCTGTGAGGTAACTGGTGGGGAATGGGCTTGTGCCATCAACACGCCCTCCGAAGACCAGTGTTGGGAAGACCGCAATAATTCTCTCCGCCATTGGATGCTCTTCCAGATCGCTAAGGCAGCGCGCTTTGGTCTGGATGTATTCCGTTCCATAGGCCAGCGCTTCAGGTAGCGGTCTCAGATGTCGATCCAGGATGCTGGCTGTTGAGAAGTAGATGACCTGCTCCAGCACCTCAGGGTTGAGTCGTTTCAGAAGTTCCTTCACCGCCACCACATTGACCTGCCAGGCACGCTCGGGATCTCCCCAGGCGGTAGCGGTGTGAATCACACGATTGACGGTGTTCAGCTCAGTCTCAAACCGTTGCGAGTCGCGAAGGTCACCGATCAGCAGCTTGATCCGCGGGTGATCGGCCGGAACTGCAGTCAGTTTGGCTGGATCACGCAGCCAGAGCAGCAGTTCTGATTCTGAGTGTTCCAGCAGCCAGCGGGAAACGTATTGTCCGACGCATCCGCTTGCGCCTGTGACCAGGATCCGGCTCAAGTGATCGTCCCGTTGCCAAGGCGTTCCATGACGCTCTTGCCGGAGCGGAAGAACGCGGCTCCGTTTTCCTCGGGAGTGCCGGGGAGGATGCCATGCCCCAGGTTGAGAATGTATTTTCTTCCGCGGGCTTTTCTGACGCAGTCGTCGATGCGGGCTTCAATCGCCGGAGCTGTTCCGAAGAGAAGACCAGGGTCAACATTTCCCTGCACACCAATGTGCTCCGGCAAGCGTTGCAAGGCTTCGCCTATGTCGACGGTCCAGTCGAGCGAGATGATGTCTACCCCTGTGGTTGCCATTCGTTCAAGTACACCGGCACTGCCGGAGATGTAAAGGATGAATGGTGTGTCGGGGTGACTTTGCTTGACCATATCCACCACCTTTTTCTGATATGGCGCTGCGAAGGTGTCGTAATCAGCTGGGCTCAGCTGGCCTGCCCATGAATCGAACATCTGCACCACCTGGGCTCCGGAATCGATCTGATAGCGGAGGTAGTTGGCGATTGATTCCGCAAAGTGATCCAGGAGCTTGTGCAGCAGTTCTGGTTCCCTGAAGGCCATGGCCTTGATCACGGCGTAGTTTTTACTGCTCTTGCCTTCCACCACGTAGGCAGCCAGGGTCCATGGTGCGCCAACGAAGCCAAGCACTGCTGCCTGGTTGCCGACGCTTTCTCTCAGTCGTTGAAGCACCGTTCCAACGAATGGCATCGATTCAGCGGGATTCAACGGTCGAAGCGCATTGACCTGTTCCATGGATCGGATTGGATCGCCAATCTGAGGCCCCTTGCTCTCGATGATGTCGAAATCAATCCCCATGCCAGGCAGGGGCGTGAGGATGTCCGAAAACAGGATCACCCCATCCGGTTTGAAGGCACGGAAGGGTTGCATCGAGATCTCATAGGAGAGGTCTGGATTTTCAGAACGTTCACGAAAACTGGGATATTTGTCTCGAAGGTCCCGGTAGATCTTCATGTACCGGCCTGCCTGGCGCATCATCCACACGGGAGGACGCTCCACCGTTTCGCCACGTGCGGCACGCAGCAGCAGGGGGAGGGAGTCGCTCATCAGGCCGGTTCAGGTCAGCCGGAAACCTACCCGAGCCGATGGATCAGCTCGGCGGTGTCGCCATAACTGTCATCTGGTTCGTCACAGGCTGTTGTCCAGATCGCTGCTTTCGGAAGCGCTCTGAAGGCTCTTCGTCGGGTTGTGACGAAAAACCATCAGGCTCAGTGGAGGCAGGCAGAGGTCCAGGGAGTTCTCATACCCATGAATGCCCCACTCGGCCGTCTGTTTGCCGCCCATGTTGCCCAGGTTGCCGCCCCCGTATTGGGTTGCGTCGGTGTTGAGGATCTCCTCGTAGAAGCCTGCCAGGGGAACACCCACCCGGTATTGCGAATGGCTCTGAGGTGTGAAGTTCGCGACCACTACAAGCCAGGTGCCGCCGGCGTTTTCCCTCCGCATGAAACTGATCACGGAATGACGGTTGTCATTGCAATCGATCCATTGGAATCCGAACTGATCGAAGTCATCCCGCCAGAGAGCAGGTTCAGCCTTGTAGGGAATGTTCAGATCATTCACCAGCCGTTGTATGCCTTT
>NYUU01000125.1 GCA_002684175.1 Synechococcus sp. CPC35 | reverse complement strand
GGTAACAGTCCTCTGGTGCAGCTGATTCGGGCCAATGGTGAACAGCTGCCCCTGTCATCCGGCTGCCTGCAGGCCGTGACCTGCGTTTTTCTCTTTCATGAGCTGCCGGCTGACGCTCGCCAGAACGTGATTCAGGAAGCGTGGCGCGTGTTGGAACCAGGCGGTGTTTTCATTCTCGCCGACTCTGTTCAGCTGGCTGATTCTCCCGATTTCAGTGTTGTGATGGAAAATTTCCGGCGCGTTTTTCACGAGCCCTACTACCGCGGGTACATCGGAGATGACATCCCCGCCAGGCTGAGCTCGGCCGGCTTTGAAGCAGTTGCTGCAGAATCTCATTTCATGACCCGTGTCTGGTCTGCGCGCAAACCGGTTTCCTGCGCCTCCTGAATGGATTTGCTGACAGGCTCCCTTGCGGCAGGCGTCATGGGCCATAGGGTGAGCACTCTCCGAGAGAGCCTGTTTGACCAATCCCTTCCGATTGCGCTGGTTGCAGGGTTGGACCTTTCAGGTCGTCCTGATGGGAGGTCAGGTACAGGTTGAAGCCCACGGTTTCGGCATCTGCCTTCGAACAGTGGTTCTTCCAGGAGAAAGTCCACGGGCTTCAGCCGACCGTCTCGTTCTCGCTGAAGATCGTCGCCGCCGAGCTCTTCATAATGCTTGGCTGAGAGGTCAGGATATGACTCGGACTTCCGATGCTTCCCCCGATTGCCCTGAGCCAGGGAAGCCTCAACGTCCTTCTTCCCTTGTTGTCGTCAATCAGGATCAGTCAGCTCTCGTTGCCTGAAATCTCTCAGGCTGACCATCGGGCCAGACACCAGGCACAAACGAAACCTGATCCACCCCAGCGAACTGCACGCCAGAACCGCTCGCCCGAAATTGTTGGAGTGATCCAACCAGGGTTGGCAATCTCCAGCAGCTTCAGTCCAAGTGATTGTCTTTGTTTCCATCGTCGTCCGGCGGTTCCGGTTTGTGTCGACCTCTGACACTGTCCCTGTTGGATTAAACGGGCAGCTGAGTGCATCCATCGAAGCGATTGTTTCTGACGGTGACTTCGCTTCAATTCCATGTCCTTCAGCACAACCTGTCCGAAAATAGAGCTCCAATGCTCCTTCAGCCATGGCTCAGCGCGTCACCAAATGGCCTGATCCCGCGCCGACCATGGCAGCGGATCTCCATGCTCTTCTGACCATCAGCAACAAGGATTGGCATCAGGTCAAGTCGCAGTCCGATCGACGGGCGGGAGAGCTTCTTGCTGCCGCACTCGTACAGCTGATCAGTGGAGGTGAACGTTCAGATGTTGCTGCCTTGACGGATCAGGCCCTTGGTTGGATCAGAGGAGAACTGAAGGATCCAGGCTGCCCCCACCATTGAGATCGGGCCGCCGGCAAGCCACCTGAAGCCGGTTTCCACGCTGACTCCAGCGAACATCGTCGAAGCACTGATGGATCAGAAACAGTCCACGACCATTGCGGGCCTGAAGGTCAATGGGGAGTGATGCAGAACGTGCATGATGCGGCAGACCCTTCCCCTCATCCTGCACCTGCCATACCAGCCAGTGTGGAGTCAGGATTCGGCGGATTCTGAGTTGCTTCCGGGGATTTTCAGCATTGCCATGCCGCACGGCATTCACCAGAGCCTCGTGCAGACCAAGTTCAACCCGTTGAGACGTATCCACGCATCCAACCGGTTCGATCAGGATCTCCAGGAGCGGTGCCAGCTGAAGAGTGGAGGGCAAAACGAAATCAGCCCAACGGAACCGGTGTGGTTTCACGGTCCGGTCTGCCACGAAGACTTCGTTTGAACCTACCGGTTCGGTTGCACCTCGTCAGGGACCTCTCGCCTGGAGACCAGCGCAGGATGGTTGAGCAAAGCATCCATGAGACGCACTCCACGCAGCTGGTTGACCAGGGGCATGTGCCCATCCGGTGCCTCCAGGGACCAGGTGAAGGACCCTGGGTAACGCGTCCAGACACCCTCCATTTTCCATCCGATACGAGGCCACAATTGTTCATAGCGACCGTTGAGAGCGGAAAGAAGACGGGCCTGTGCCGAGAAACCGAAGCGCCCCTGTGAATAAACCGTCCAAAGGCGGTCAATGCTCACCAGATCGCTGCCGGGTATGGGAGGGACTTCGCTGAAGTAGACGTAGCCCCGCTGAACTGCCGCTTCTCCAGCCAGCTCGCGCAGGAGACTGCTGGTCAGCCGATCAGCCTGTTCGAATTGTTGGTTGAGCAATGCGTGCTGCAGAGCTCCGTAGTCGACACCTTCGTCTGATTGGGTGATCAGCCAGCCGCGATCACAATCCGTCATCAGACCGTCCAACAGTGCTGGGTGATGCTGTTGCAACAGTTGAAGAATCCAACCGGCTGCCCAGTCGTCACCATTGGGATCGAAGGGCTTCAACAGATCAGTCCCAAGATCGATCAGATCGTCAAGCCGCGATTCAATGGTCTTGACCAGGGTGCGGCGCTGCCGGTTCGTTCCCGTCGCGAAGCGATCTAGCAGTTGGTCCGCATTGAGCGGATTCGTTGGGGTGATACCGGAGAGCATTGAGTCGCAACCGGCCCTGACTGGCACGGCGTTGGCCCACTATGTCAGGCATGGAGGAAGCACGTTCCATTCCGATCGGAGCGATGCGGCGTCTGCAGGGGCCGCTTGTTGACGTGCGCAGTCCGTCGGAATTCGCCCGGGGACATTGGCCTGGTGCCGTGAATCTTCCCCTGTTCAGTGATGATGAGCGCGCTGCCGTTGGTACCTGTTACAAGCAGAAGGGGCGGGGAGCGGCCGTCCATCTGGGCCTGAATCTCACCGGTCCGAAACTGGGCTGGCTGGCTGATCAGCTTGAGCAGCTACGAGGCGGCGACCCTCCGCGGATCTACTGCTGGCGTGGAGGAATGCGCTCGGCGAGCATCGGCTGGCTCGCCGAACAGATCGATCTCAACCCAAAAATTCTTCAAGGGGGATACAAGGCCTATCGCCGCTGGGCGCAGGCTCTCTTCGATCTGACCTGGCCACTGCGGCTGATGGGTGGCCGAACGGGCACTGGCAAAACGGACCTGCTTCTGGCCCTGGAGCGTCGTGGAATTGCAATCCTTGATCTCGAGGGAATGGCCAATCACCGCGGCAGCAGCTTTGGAGGCCTGGGGCTGCCTGCTCAGCCCACCACGGAACACTATGAAAACAAACTCGCTGAAGCGCTCGACAGACAACGTCTCAAGGAAGCCCCTGAGATCTGGGTGGAAGCGGAAAGCATTCAGGTGGGCTGTTGCCGTATTCCAAAAGGATTGTTTGATCAGATGAAAACAGCACCAGTGCTTGAGATCCATCGCTCTCTGGATGAACGTGTCCAGCAGCTTGTAGGGGTTTATGGCCACCAGGGTGCCGAAGCGCTGGCCGAAGCCACGAGGAGAATCAGTCGCCGTCTCGGACCGCAACGCACCAAGGAGGCACTGGATGCCATCGGGCGAGGGGACTGGGCAACGGCCTGTCGCGCCACCCTTGATTACTACGACCACTGCTACGACCGGGAAATGGCCCGCACCAGCAAGCGTCAGAGTGTTGATCTAAGCGGAACGACAGCTGCCGCCGCTGCGGAGCGTCTGATTTGTCACGGGCTGATCGTCGTTGACGATTAAGATCCACGCCTCAACACAGTCAGCCATGGCAGATGCAAGGAGCGCGGCAGCGATTCAGTTCTTCCGTGGTGTGGACGAACCCGTAGTTCCGGACATCCGTCTGACACGCAGCCGTGATGGCAGAACGGGACAGGCCACCTTCCGTTTCGAACAGCCTGCGGCAATCGCTCCCGAAACGATGGCTGATATCACCGGGATGTGGATGGTCGATGAGGAGGGTGAAATGGTCACCAGGGAGGTGAATGGCAAGTTCGTGAATGGAAAAGCGAGTGCCCTTGAAGCCACTTACTCCTGGAAATCAGAACAGGATTTTGAGCGTTTCATGCGCTTTGCCCAGAGATATGCCGATGCCAATGGCCTCGGTTACTCCAATAACGAGAAGTCGGAAGAGACTGACGAGACTGCAGAATCTCAAGATTGAGCCTGCCTCAGTGGTTGTCACTGGCAGCCCTCATCGCTGCCACCGCTCTGCTCTGGTCCCTTCGCCATGTGCTGATGCTCCTGTTTGCGGGAGTCGTCATTGCCATGGCTTTGTGCACCCTGGTGGGTCGACTCAGGCAATGGCGAACGATGCCGCGTCCCCTGGCGCTGTTGCTCTGCCTGTCTGGCCTGGTTTCATTTCTGGTTCTGACCAGCGTCGTTGTTGTTCCCCAGTTCCTTGAGGAATTCGCTCAGCTGCTCCAGCAGCTTCCCGAGGCTGCTCAGACCTTTGTTGGCCTGCTGATCGAGTGGTTGGGAGCCATCAGTGAAAAGATCTACGGGACTGCCAGCACTCCTGAACTGCAGGACTTCGGTCTTGATCAGACCCGTCGTCTGATCCCGGACGCACCTTCCCTGGCCGCAGGAGTCGGCACAGGTCTTCTGGGGCTGCTGGGGGTGGCAGGAAATCTCGGCAATGGTCTGATTCGCCTGCTTTTCGTGGTGGCCGTCGCTCTGATGATCAGCGTTCAGCCGCTGGCCTACCGGTCAGTGAGCATCAAGCTGGTCCCCTCCTTTTATCGACGCCGTGCCAGAAAGATTCTTGACATCTGCGGAGATGCGCTGAGCAGCTGGATGGTGGGTGTTCTGATCAGTTCCCTGGCTGTTGCCATGCTCTGTGGGATTGCTCTCTCGTTGCTCGGGGTGAAACTTGTGCTGGCCAATGCGCTGCTTGCAGGCCTGCTCAATGTGATTCCGAACGTTGGCCCTTTCCTCGGGACCGTGTTTCCGATGTCTGTTGCGCTTCTTGATGCTCCCTGGAAGGCCGCCGCAGTCCTGGGGGCTTATGTGGTGATTCAGAACCTGGAGAGTTACGTCATCACACCCTCGGTGATGCATCACCAGGTCAAATTGCTGCCAGGACTGACCCTGACGGCACAATTCTTGTTCACCACCATTTTCGGTCCGCTTGGTCTGCTGCTGGCACTCCCCCTGGCCGTTGTGCTCCAGGTGTTGTTCAGGGAGGTGCTCATCAAAGACATTCTGAATCGCTGGAAACTCACGGGAGGCAGAGCATGAACGCCGGAACGGTGATGGTTGCTCTCACCCTCGTAGTGCTTGTGCTGCTGTTGTGGCATCTCCGCTGGGTGCTGTTGATCCTGTTTGGAGCCGTGGTGGTTGCCGTTGCTCTGGATGTGTTGATCGAACTGATCCAGCAGAGATCAAGGCTGAAGCGTCCGATCGTTCTGAGCATCGTTCTGGGATTGCTGCTTCTGGCCGGCACGCTGATCGGTCAGCTGCTCCTGCCTGAACTGATCAGCCAGTTTCAGCAGCTGGTGCGCGATCTGCCGCAGCTGTTCGGAAAACTGTCCGATCTTCTGAACAGTGATCCCAGGCTTCAGGAGTTGTCATCGTCCATGGGGGCAAGCCTCAACATCAAGGGGCTGCAACCGTTGCTTGGATTTGCGGGGGGGGCTGCCAACACCACCGTCCAGCTTTTCCTGATGGTGTTGCTGGCTGTACTTCTGGCGTTGGATCCAGGGGCCCACAGGAGCATGCTGATCGCAATATCCCCGCGCCCTGTGCGAGAGCAGGTCAGTGGTCTGCTCGATGAGAGCCGCACTGCCCTAGGAGGATGGCTCAGTGGAATGACCCTCTCAGCGACCACTGTCTTTCTGCTCACCTGGGGAGGTCTGGCTCTGCTGAAAGCTCCTTTGGCGCTGCTCAGCGCTCTGGTCTGTGGATTGCTCACATTCGTTCCAACCATTGGACCGACGGCAGCGACTCTCCTACCGACAGGTCTGGCGTTACTTCAGTCGCCTCAGCTGATGGTGTCTGTTCTCGTGTTCAGGCTTGTGCTCCAGAACTTCGAGGC
>NYUU01000124.1 GCA_002684175.1 Synechococcus sp. CPC35 | reverse complement strand
TTGCGCAGGTGTTGCTTGAATCGTTCAGGGCCGGGCGGAAGGGTGTTTGCCAACAACAAACCGGCATGTGATGGCAGTGTTCAGCAGCGAACCCCCCGTGGAGGTATCGAATGCTACAAAGCAGATCAGAGGTGATGGGGAGCGTGCTTTCCCTGAAGTGCCCCTGATGGATGCAGGATCACCGGGATGATGATGACCATCGGCATGATCTGAGCGCTCAATGATCAGATTAAAGGGGTCGTTGTTTCCTTAGGTGCTTGCATCAGTTGCAGAAATGAAGCAGCAGATCAATGAATTAATTTCACTATTTATTTAAACAGGGCCTCGCCTGGATTTTTGTATTCAATGCTTCAAGGTTGAACAGTGGTTTTGGTAGCAACGACTGCTTCTGGCGATGTTCTGCTGCGCCAAAACTTGATAATGCTGAGATATTTCATCCGGAAAAATGTTTTGATGTGACGCTTCGTTTTTGGCTGTCAATGTGATACGGCTGCGATTGATTCACCCTTGATGTTGAGAAAATAGAAGATCCGAAATGGAGATCTTGTTGAAATCACGATGTGTGAAAAATTCCTTCCTGATTAAATGTGTGGAGGCTGGTGATTAGCGGCCACGCGTGAACTGCTGCCTTCAGCGGAACTGCTGGTTCAGTTGCTGGAGTGCGAGTTGCCGGCGTTTCTCATCGCTCAGGCTCTGACTCAGTTCAAGCAGGGAGGCCTGGCTTTCAGGCGTTGCAATGCATCCCAGTGCCCGGAAGGCGGCTTCGCAGACAGGGATGCTTTCGGATCGGCAGAGTTCAGCCAGTCGTTGCGCGATCTCTGGACCATCACGCCTTTGCAGCACTCGAATCGCTGCAATCGCCACAGGGTCGCGGAAATCGTCCAGTGCCTCGCCGCAAAGATTCAGCAGTTCCCTGTCAGTGAGTGTGTGAGCCCGGAAGCTGAGCAATTGCAGTCCGGTGAGGCGGTAGTTCTGTCCTGGATTTTGCAGGCAGGTTGTCACCACGTCGTTTGAGACATCGGCTCCCCAGCAGGACAGGGCCTGGAGCACGCAGAGGTTCTCATCTGCGTGCTCTTCTGTTCCGTTGAGCCGTTCAACAAGCCAGTCCCGAGCGGCAGGCTGATGACAGAGCCCTGCGGCCATCACCAGTTCCGCCTGGGCTCCATGGGTGATGACCAGCTGATGGATCACAGGCCAGCCCCGTTCTGCAAGCATTCCAAGCTTTTCGCAGAGAGCCCGTCGCAGATCAGAGGAAAGCTCCGGAGAGTAAACGTCTCCCAGCCAGGCAGGATCCAGAGGCGATCGTCTTGCCTGACCGAGTCTTTCCCAAAGAGCGAGTTCGTCCGTGTTCAGAGCTGGATCATCGGGCACCCATTTCGGCTGCTAGTTCACGCTCGAGTTTGTCATCGTGGACCTGAGGAAGCACATCATCCATGCTGGTGCGATGGGTGCTGTAAAAGAGCATTCCAATGAACACCATGCCGCCCACGATGTTGCCAAGGGTCACCGGCAGGAAGTTCCAGAGGATGACCTTGGTGAAAGGGACACCGGAGCCCAGGATCGGACCCGCGGTATGCAGGAACTGATTCACAACGATGTGTTCCATGCCCATGGTCTGGAATGCAGTGATCGGCATCCAGCAGGCAAGGATTTTTCCCGGCACGCTTTTGCTCACCAGGGCCATGGTGACCCCGAGGCAGACCAGCCAGTTGGCAACGACTCCGCGCAGGAAGGCGAGGAAGAATCCGAGACCACCCAGGGCCTCATATTTCTTTTCGACGTTGAACTGATTCAGGGCGATGATCTTCTGAGCCACGGCATCCCAGACCGGCGGGCCGATGTTGTCTGCCGCCCCGTCCATGGTTCCGCTGGTGAGGCTGATGGCCATGATCAGCGCCACGACTGCAGTTCCGATGAAGTTGCCGATCCATACCCATGCCCAGTTCCGGAAGGTGGCACGCCATGAACTCTTGCCGGCCCAGGTGGCCATGGGCAGCAGGGCGAAATTACCGGTGACCAGTTCCATGCCGAACAGCACGATGCTGGCGAAACCGAAGGGGAACAGCAGCGAGCCGACAAAGGGCAGCTTGGTGAGGATGCCCACCGTGAGGGCCAGGATCACGGCCAGTCCGAGGATGGCTCCGGAGTAGAAGCCGCGGATCAGCAGGTTCTTGACACTGACTGTCGCTTTTTTGCCACCGGCGGTGATCATGCCGTCGACAAGTTCATTGGGCAGGACGTAATCCATCGGATCAGGCTCTCGGCGTGGCACCGAACTTTTCAATCAGAATTTCCTTGAGAACGGTTTTGATTTCGTCGGCTGGAATGCCCTTGCGATGCAGTTCCCCGACGCTGGGATCGGGTCCCTGGGAACCACCAAGGGTGAGGGTGTAGGCCTCACCCATCACGCCTTCGCTGTTCTTGGCTTTGGTGCCTGTCAAGCCGATGGCACCCATGTAGGCCTGACCGCAGGTGTTGGGGCAGCCGGTCCAGTGGATCTTCAGCTCCTCGGGCAGATTCAGCTCCCGATCCAGCTGTTCGGCCGCGGCGAGAGCCTGATCCTTGGTGTTGGTCAGGGCGAAGCCGCAATAGGTGTTTCCGGTGCAGGAGACAGTGCCTGCAGCGATCGTGCCTGGCTCGAGAGGGAAACGCTTCAGCAGTGGGTCTGCCCTGAATGCGTCGATCCTGTCGTCTGGCAACCCAACGATGATCACATTCTGATCTTCAGTGAGACGAACCTCTCCGCTGCCGTGATTGAGGCTGACGGTGGCCAGATCCTGCAGATCCTGACCTGTCAGACGACCCACGGGAACGTGGAGACCTGCGAAGGAGAGGTTGTTTTGCTTCTGGGGGTGAATGCCGTAGTGGGAGCGGGGAGTGGTGTCGAAGACGGACCCCGGATCGGGAGTGAGTGTTCCGAACAGGTCCTCAACCTGCTCCCGGAAGGTTTCATGCCCGACCTTGTCGAGATAAAGACGGAACCGTCCTTTGGGACGGGTGTTGCGCTCACCGTTGTCGCGCCAGAGGCGGATGACCACGTCAGTCAACCGACAGATCTCATCCGGTTTCACCCATGCATTCATCGGGATCGCATAGGAATTCATCTGGGACGAGAGAATCCCTCCGATCCAGACGCCGAAACCCATCACTCCATCCCTTTCCACAGGGTGGAAAATCAGGTCGTTGTGGAGCAAAAAATTATCCTTGGCTCCGGCAACAGCGGTATTCCATTTACGTGGAAGATTGGAATATTCAGGATTTCCCTTCGAGTTGTTGGTGAGGAAATTGTCCAGTTCGGTGGTGTAAGGGCGTGTGTCGATGATCTCGAGAGGGTCGATCCCGGCCAGGGGATTGCCGGTGACGTTTCGAGGGTTGTCAAAACCGGATTGAATCGTGCTCAGCCCGGCTTCCTTGAGACGGTTCAGAATTTCGGGTAGATCTCCCAGCAGAACTCCCCGGAGCTGCAGGTTTTGACGGGTGGTGATGTCGCAGCTGCCGTTATCTCCATAGCGTTCGACGATTGAGCCCACGACCCGCAGTTGCTGGGCTGAGAGAACGCCGTTGGGAATTCGCAGTCGCAACATGAATTTCCCGGGAGTTTTCGGGCGCCAGAACATGCCATACCACTTCAGACGAAGTTGCAGGTCTGTTTCGTCAACCTGTTCCCAGCCAAGTTGCGCAAATTTCTCGATTTCATTGCCTACCGAAAGGCCGTCTTTGGCAGCCTTCTTCTGCTCGATCTTATTGAGCTTCTTTCCATCCAGATAAGGACTGGATGGCGAGCTGATAGTCATGAACTTCTTGTTAGAGATAGAGCCAACTGATTGCTCAAATAAGGGGCGCTGATCAGTTGAGATGGCCCGAGGGCCAGCAGCACTTCAAAACGAAAGGGAGCGCTGAATAATGTGAATTAACACCGAGGGACAGTCTTTGGTCCGTAGCAATGAGAACATTTTTTGTGCTTGCGTCGATTGAGAGCTTCTGCCTGTGAATTTGTCGTGACGGCTACATTTGGTGATTGGTTGTGAGCCTTAAAAGGCAGGCTGCAGGAAGCTCAGTATTGGCGCCCCACTTCGCCGACCATCCGTGCCGCACCAGCCCGGAGCATCTGCCAGACACGCCTCATCGCGGCGAAGTCCCGGTCGAGGTCGCTTTTGAAGCGAGACCTAGCCCTGGTCGAAGGCCCTCCTTCCAGATGCCGATTGACGGGAATGGACCCACGTGCAGCAGCAAATCGGTCTCGACCCCTGTTCGGCTTTTCCCGATAGAAAGGACGTCCCAATTCAGCACGATTGGCGTAGCGGCGAGGCGCCATGAATTCGTCAGTGATCACAACCCACCGATGACATCAGCTGGCACGGCGATCGATCCGTGGCCATTGCTACGGAACAGTGGTTCCGGTCGAGAACGCCGTGTTCTGCGCCTGGTGGTGCATGGGCGCAGCGGTGGTGTTGTCCCCGATTGCTTCATCGCCCTGGCGGATGCGGTGCAGCAGCGTCGCGGTGCTTCGGTGCAGCTTGAGGTGCTCACCTCGGCTGATCAACCTCCCAGGCCGGAGTCTTCCACCTGGTTGATTCCTCTTCTGCTCTGGCCCGGTGCCCATGCCCGGATCGATCTGCCGGCCATCCGGCAGCGGTTGCAATCGGCGGGGGCCGTGGTCACGATGCTTCCGTTCCTCGGTGCCTGGCCGCTCTGGTGGGATGCTGTCGAACTTGTTCTGCATCGGCTGCATGTCTCCGATGCCGTGCTGGTTCACCATCCCCTGCGTTCCGGTGTTGCCGACCGTTTTCTGGTGTCACTGGCTTCGCGTCTCGATCTCCCGCTGGTGCCATTCGATTGTTGGCCCAGCCACCGACGCCAGCATCCACAGGCCACGCCACTTCCCCTGACGCTGGCTCCGAATCGGATGACGGACGCCCTGCGCGAGGCTGGTGGGCTTCCTCCCTTGCTCGAACATCCTCTGACCTATCAGGCACTGATCGACTTGCTTGCCGCTCTCCCGTGACGACCGCTGAACAACCTGGAACTGTTTATCTGGTCGGCGCTGGTCCAGGGGATCCGGAACTGCTCACGGTGAAGGCCCAGCGCCTGCTGGGGAGCTGTGATGCTCTGGTGTACGACTCACTGGTGCCGAAGGAGGTCCTCGATCTCGTTCCTGAACGGTGTGAACGGCGATTTGTCGGCAAGCGCCGAGGTCATCACTCGATGCCGCAGCCGAGCACCAATGCCGTGCTTGTGGAACTGGCCCGGCAGCACCGCACGGTGGTGCGGCTCAAGGGGGGGGATCCCTTTCTTTTCGGTCGTGGGGGAGAGGAGGCAGCCCATCTCGCCGCTCGCAACATTCCTGTTCAGGTGGTCCCGGGTGTCACAGCGGGAATCGCTGCCCCGGCTTACGCCGGCATCCCGGTGACCCATCGGAGATCCGGCTCCTCCGTCACCTTCGTCACCGGTCATGAGGAGATCGACAAGCGTCGCCCGTCGGTGAACTGGCGTGCTCTCGCAGCTGCCAGCGATGGCCTTGTGATTTATATGGGTCTCCACAACCTGCCCCGCATCTCCGAGGAGTTGATGGCCGGCGGTCTGGCAGCGGAAACTCCGGTGGCTGTGATCCAGCAGGGCACCGTGACGGGTCAGCGCTGTCTCAAGGCGACTCTGTCGGAGATCGCAGCGTTGACCATTGCCCAGGCATTCAAGTCGCCGTCAATCGTGGTCGTTGGAGAGATGATTGATCATCAGGTGGAGGAGTGCATGCCGCCGCCGGCAGCGGTGACCATGCCGATTCCGTTCTGACGGGTTGTGTTCATTCCTTCAGCCGTGATCGCAGCTGGGCCAGGTTGCAGGGACGGGTTTCGACATCGAGCTGCGAACGGATCAGTCGCTCCCAGGCGGTGGTGACTGCATCCAGGGACCCTGGCAGAACAAACACGAAGGTTCCGTTGGCCACACCGGCCAGGCAACGGCTTTGCAGAGAGCTGGTGCCGATGTGTTCAAAGGACAGCATTCGAAACAGTTCACCGAAGCCTTCGATTGTCTTGTCCAGCAGGGGACTCACGGCTTCGGGACTGCCATCGCGGCCGGTGAGGCCGGTGCCTCCGCTGGTGATCACCACATCGACGGCAGGGTCCGCGATCCAGCGGCTCAGTTCTGCCCTGATCCGATAGCGGTCGTCCGGACAGATCGTCCGCTCATGCAGTCGGTGACCTGAGGCTTCAAGGCTGATTTGCAGCTGATCGCCGCTGGCGTCCTCCGCCAGAGTTCGTGTGTCGGAGATGGTGAGCAGAGCGACAGCGAGGCCCACAGCACAGCGGCGAAGGCTCCGGACGCTAGAACCGCTTCAACTGGGACGGTCTGAGTGCTGCGGGTTTTCCTGTTCGCTTCTCTGCGGGACAGAGCCGGCTGGGCTGAGCGCATGCTGCCGCTTGGGTCGGAGCGGACCACCGCAGGTCAGTTCTGGGAGCAGCTGCAGCTGGGACCGTTGCAGGGCATCAGCATTGCCGTGAACCAGCAGTTGGTCGACGCAGACCAGCTTCTCAACGCCGGCGATGAACTGGCCTTTCTTCCTCCGTTCACGGGGGGGTGAGTGATGGACAGCATTCAGGTCGAGATCCGATCGACGCCTTTCAACCCCTGGAGTGAACTTGCTCGCTGGGGGGGGGATGCTGCAGCGAGCACGGTGTTCATCGGGCGTGTGCGCGCCATCGCCATGGATGGAAGGCCACTTCAGGCTCTTGAACTGCAGCATTACCCGGGCCTTTGCGAGCGCCTGGTCTCTTCCATGGTTCAGAGGTTGCAGCAGGGGCATGGGGTTGGCCCGGTGCTGGTGATCCACCGGGTCGGGCGTCTGCCTCCCGGTGAACCGATCGTGCTGGTGGCTGTTCAGGCCGATCGCCGTGGTGCGGCCCAGCGCTGTTCGGTTGATCTGCTGGAGGAGCTCAAGCATGGAGCCCCGTTCTGGAAGCGGGAATGGTGTGGTGATCAGGGCACCTGGCTCACGGGCAACACTCCGCTCTGACCATCCAGCATCGGGTGCAGCAGCCGATAGCCGAGGGCCTTGAGCCTGTCGTTACGGATGCGGCGTCCGTTGCCCGATTCCAGTGTCGGCCCGCCGCTCCAGTTCACCGGGTCCAGCAGTTGGCGCTTCAGACTGCGGTCCACCAGATCCCGCATCCGGATCGGTTCGTCGTTCACCACATTCACAACGCCGCTCCAGGCACCATCCATAGCGGCGATCAAGGCACCGGCTGCGTCATGCACATGCACCCAGTTGCTGAACGAGCGTCCGTCTCCAGTGCGGTCCCTGCCGGCCAGCCCTTTGAGCCGATCATCCAGCTCTCGTCCTGGTCCATGCAGGGCGGCGAGTCTGAGGATGCACACCCGCCGTTCGCTGTTTCCCATGGCGGTGAGCAGCCGTTCGCTCTCCAGCAACACCGCACCATGCCCGGTTCCGGCAGCGGGAGCTGTCGATTCATCCACCCAGTCACCCTCGGCGTCGCCATACACCGAACAGCTGCCGGTGTAGATGATCTGCCTCAGGTGAGGCAGACCAGGCAACAGGGATCCCAGGCAGCGAAAGCTGTCGACAAACGTCTGCCTGTAGCCGTCCGCATTCACCTGCCGATCTCCTCCTGGAGCAAGACAGAACACAGCCGTGTGGTTGTGCCGCAATGCCTTCAGCAGCTGTGACGGGTCCGTGGCGTCGCAGAGCAGCAGCTGGTCAGCGAGGTCGGCCAACTCCCCGTGCCGTTCCGCCCGGGTGGTCGTCAAGGTCAGGCGCAGTCCCGGTCGGCGCGTTTGCAATTGACGCGCCAGGGCTTTGCCGAGGTAGCCGCAACCGACGATTGTCAGCCCCATGGCTCGGGCGAAGTTTGAGGCGACCCTAGGGAGTCCGTGGGCTTGCGATGGTGACAGTCATGACGGATCAATGGACGCTGAACCGGTTCAATTTCGAGGGGTGCTGGCAGGGCCGTGGTGCATGGTTCGGGCGTGATGCGAAGGACCGGCTTGATCTCACATCACCGATCAGGGTGATCGATCCCACGACGTACGACATCTCTTTCAGCGATCCCGACACCGGCGTCTGGGATGGATCCGGATTGTTCTTCGCCCCCGAAGGCAAGGCCAGGTATGACATCAGCCGCAGCACCTACAACGGCGGCGGCGGATGTTGGCAATTCCAGGGAGCTGGAGGACAGTCCAGTCTTGTGGTGGATCCTGATCGCGGTCGCTTCGGCCACGAGATCAACCTGTTCCACGGCCGGTCCCGATCCATGCTGGTGTTGATCTGGGAGCCGGTGGGAACGCGCTGGCGTTTGCAGTTGGTGGGCGCCGTTGGTTTCCGTTGCCGCAACGCGTCGGTGGCCGAACCGGAACGTCCTGCATCCAGGTCTGCCGAGGCGATGCTGGCACCGCTGCGGGGCTGGTCCGGTGTGGCGGAAACGTTCCTGCCACAGCCTGGTTGCATCGGTCAGGTGAGTGCACCTCAGCCGTCGGTTTTTGTTCCAGATCAGTTCATGCGACATGAAAGGACCGCGGTCATGCCGGATGGCCTGGTGTTTTCGGTGCCAGAGCATCTGCCGGAGGGTGCCTTTCAGCTGGAGATCGGCGGTCTGCTCGGTGCCGGGTTGTTTCAGCAGCTCAGCATTGTGTTTGATGCCAACAGTCGGCTCACAGCCTGGGAACGGCGAGGTTTCCAGACTGATTCTGCTTAAAACAGCGGTTGTCGGATCAGCTGTGCCCACAGGCGTGTGCCCGGTTCAAGAGCACCGGCGTCGGCAGGAATCTCCAGCAGCAGATCGGCATTCAGCAACGATCCGATGCGGGATGAAGCCTGGGATCCCTCCACCCTTGCCAGCAAGGTTCCCTGTTCATTCGTTTCCATTCGCGCGCGGGCCAGCTCCGGTCGCCCCGGCCTTCGGGGCAGCGGATCGGCCAGTTCCACCAGAAGTCTGGGAAAGAGTGTGGGGTCGTTCTGCCCCTCCAGTTTCTGCAGGGCCGGCCAGAGCAGCTGCAGTGCGGTGATCGCCGCCGCGACAGGATTGCCCGGCAGCCCGAAGAAGGGCACTCCATCACCGAGATGACCGAAGGCCAAGGGCCTGCCGGGACGGAGGAACAGCTTCCAGAAATTCACGCTGCCCAGTTCGTCGACAAGGGGACGGATCCAGTCGCTGTCACCAGCGGAAACGCCGCCGGTGCTGACCACCACATCGCAGCTTGCGGCCAGCTCCCTCAGGGTTTCCCGCAGAACATCGGGCTGGTCGGCCACCACCCGCCGCAGATGAACCCGCTGCCCGAGAGCGTGCAGCATGGCCTCGAGCAGGGTGCCGTTGCTTTCCCAGATCGCGCCGGGTGGGCGGTGACTGCCCGGTGGGACGAGTTCATCACCGCTGATCAGCAGGCCGATCCGCGCCTGCCGCCGCACCGTCAGCTCAGCGATGCCGCAGCCGGCGAGGCGGCCGAGGTCCGCCGGGCCGAGCCGATGTCCAGCAGGCAGAAGGATCTCGCCGCGCTGGCACTCCTCGTCCGCCGCTCGGATCCAGGGCTGATCCGAGACCTGCTCCGTCAGGGTGAGGGTGGAGCCGCTGGCCCGCACCAGCTCCTGAGGCAGCACCCAATCGGATCCATCCGGTACTGACGCCCCGGTGAGGATTCGGATCGCTTCTCCGCAGCCAAGGGTTTCCTGGAACGGTTGGCCTGCGAGGGAGTGTCCCCGCAGAGTCCAGCTGTCTCCAACGGCAGGGCGGTTGGCCTGTCCCAGGGCGTAGCCGTCCATGATCGAGGCCCGGAATCCCGGTACGGCTGCGGGAGCCAGTACTGCGGCAGTGCTGACCCGTCCAAGGGCAGCCGCCACAGCCAGATCGTCGCTTCCCTTGAGCGGCCTGATTGCCTCCAGGACCCGTTGCCTGGCTTGATCCAGTGGCAGCCCTTCACGGCCGTAGGGCTCAGCGCTTCCAGACACCATTGCGGCCTCCTTCCTTGTGCAGCAGTTGGACCGCTTCGATCGTCATCGCCGGATCCACTGCCTTCAACATGTCGTACAACGTCAGCAGGCCAACCGAAACCGCTGTCATGGCCTCCATCTCTACGCCGGTCTGACCGGTGGTACGGCAACGGCAACTGAGGGTCAGACCGGGTAACGAGGTGTCGGATTCGATGCTGACGTCAACCCCGCTGAGAGGGAGGGGATGGCACAGGGGGATCAATTCCCAGGTGCGCTTCGCCGCCTGAATGGCTGCCACGCGAGCCACTGCCAGTAGATCCCCTTTGGGGGTTTCGCCGCGTTGAATCATCACCAGGGTGGCGTCGTCCATTCGGATCGCGCCCCTCGCGTGGGCTTCACGTCGCGTGGTGGGCCGGTCTCCGACATCCACCATGTGCACGTCGCCCTGATTGTTGAGGTGGGTGAGGTTGTTGTCCATCAGATCAGAGACACGCGTCCGCTGGAAAGGTCGAAGTAACTCACCACCAGTTTCAAGGCTCCATCCGTTTCCGACTGACGCAGAAGATCACTGCTTTCGCGAAGGTTCGCTGCCGCTCCCCGGGCGTTTCTGCGGACAGCATCGTCAAGGCGACTGCTGCCGTCGATCTGGTCGCGGATCGGGGTGATCAGCCGTTCGAGCGAGGGGGTAAGAGATGTCTCCGAAAGGGCTGCCGCTACAGCGCCGCAGCCGCTGTGGCCCATCACCATCAACAGAGGTGAGCGAAGCACGCTGATGCTGTATTCGATCGATGCGATCGCTTCATCAAAGGCGGTGTTGCCGGCGCTGCGGATCACGAACAGCTCGCCCGGGGTGGTGTCGAAGATCCAGCTGGGTGACACCCTTGAGTCTGCACAGGTCAGCACAGTGGCCCAGGGTTGCTGACTTTCGATCAGGGCAGCTGGTGCGTTGAAACAACGGTTGCTATGCAGTTGCTGGCTGAGGGTTGCATCTGGATTGCGCATCGCTTCACGCCAGGAGCTGGAGAAACGTTTGTTGCCATCCATCAACGCCTGAAGTGGATCTGTCGGGTTGCAGAAACCACCTTCTGTTGCTTCTGCAGCTCTTGCACCCTTGAAGCCCGCCAAGGCGAAAGCCGTGGACATCTTCAACAGTTCTCGACGCAACATCGCCATACCGGCACCCTATGCCGGTTGGAATAACTGACGGGAGCTGTTCAGCGATCTCCCAGGGTTGACCAGAGGGTTGCTTCGGAGCCGACAACAGGCTCTACGTTCACTCTGGCTGCCGGCTTCACAGTGCTGGGTGTTTGGGTGACGGGATCAGGCTCGCCCAGGGTGCTCCAGAGGGTGGCGGGACTGGCGATCACCGGCTTCACAGCGTCTGTACCAGTCGGCACGGAGGCTGTCTGGGTGCGCACAAGCTGGACAGCCAGAGAGCCAATAACGAAGGCTCCAAGAAATCCGGCTGCAATTGTGACCGGGCTGCGGCCGGCGACGGACGAGACGCTGCTGGACACGAGGCAAGATTTAAAACTGATTTTCAGTATGTAGAAAATTGGTGTGAATCGCTACTGAAAGCAGGAAAACCGGTGTCGGATTTAACGGTTCTTACAATATTCACCATCGGCAGAATCTCGGAGGTGTGACCTTCTGATACGGCCCATCCATGGCTCATGCCCAGCAACATTCCCAGAGAGATGGCGAGACGCACAGCGCAAAACTTGTAACACCATGAACATCGCTGGTTCTGTTTTTAACTGTTGTCATCATTGACACCATTCGGCTCCTTGGGTGATGGCCAACAGCAGTGATTCCGCTCACCATTGCTTTGCATTTGAGCAGGATTTCATCGGCAACTGGCGATGTATTCCTCTTTGTGTTCGCCGCAAACTGGATCTTGCCGGCGTCAAGCTGAAGCTCAACCACTGGCTTGCTCTGACCCAGTCTCAGCGCCAGGAACTCGTGGACTGGTCAGATGGTGCGACGTCTCTGTTGGGCCTGAAAGAACATCTGAGGATCTGCACCCAGGACATGGCGGATGGTGTGGTGAGGGATCTGCCACCGGCCGTTGGCATGCCATGGCAGCAGCTGGAGGCCGTTCCCGAGCAGGTCAGTGCAGCCGCGGCAGCGCGGGGAGTGAAGCTTTCATCAGATGAGTGGATGTCGATCAGCGAGCTCGATCGTTTCGCGCTCTGCAAGCTGGTTCGGCCTGGTCATGACCACGACAACCTCGAGTCGGCCTTTAGCGAAGTGCTGGGGTGAGCAGGCGTCGCAGAGCATCCAACCGACCTTTCTCCTGCTCCACCGGTTTCACCATCGATACCGCCGGTGCCACGATCACTGAGCAGGCCTTCAGTTCCGGTTGCTTCGAGACAGGACAGGCCTGATCGTGCATGAGAGTGTTCGCTTCGCAGGCGTTCTCCTGGGTGAAACCCCAGTGCATCGGCAGGAACACGCATCCAGGCCGGATCCGATCGGTGACCTCCACAGTGGCCGTGAGGTGGCCTCGTCGGGAGCTGATCGCCGCCAGTTCACCGTTCCGCAGTTTGAATTCCTGGGCGTCACGCGGATGGATCTCCAGCAGCGGTTCGGGGTGCATCTTGTTCAGCCGCTCCACTTTTCCTGTGCGGGTCATCGTGTGCCACTGCCCTAGGTAGCGGCCCACCGTGAGAACCAGCGGATAGGTTTCACAGGGAGGCTCCGCCAGGCCAAGGGGTTGTTCGGTGCAGAAGCGAGCCTTGCCGCTGGGAGTGGCGAAATGGTGATCGTTGTAGAGCCTCTTCGCGTCTCCGCCCGGGGTGCTTCCGGCCGGAAACGGCCACTGCTGGGGCCCTTCATGCTCCAGCAGTGCATGGCTGAGGCCGGAGACATCGCAGAGACGCCCATGGGTGAGCTGCGCGAATTCCCTGTAGACGTCAGAGGCTTTGTCGTAGCTGAACTGTTTCTCGTAGCCCAGACGCCGTCCCACCTCGGCGAACACTTCCCAGTCCGGGCGGCTTTCCCCGAATCGACGGCGAAAGGCCGGACAGTAGGTGATCCGGCGTTCTGAATTGGTCATCGCGCCGTCCTTCTCACTCCATTGGGCGGCCGGCAGCAGCAGGTGGGCGTAATGAGAGGTTTCAGAATCCGCATAGGCCTCGCTCACCACCACAAGAGGGCAACGGCGCATGGCTGCCTTCACCCTGTCGAGATCCGGCATGCTCACAAGTGGATTTGTGGCGGCGACCCACCAGAGATCGAGTTCTCCGCGTTCCATCGCTTTCACCTGCTCCCAGGCGTCGAGACCCGGCTTTGCTGAGATGTGCCCCGGGGGCAGGGTCCAGACCTGTTCCACCTCGGCGCGGTGCTGTTCGTTGGTCACCAGCCGGTATCCCGGCAGAAGATGGGCGAGACCGCCGGCTTCGCGGCCCCCCATCGCATTGGGCTGTCCGGTGAGCGAAAAGGGTCCTGCTCCTTCCTTGCCGATCTGACCTGTCAGCAGGTGCAGGTTGATCAGGCCACCGACCACTGCGGTGCCTTCGCGTCGTTGGTTCACCCCCATCGACCAAAGACTCAGGACCTTCTGGCGTCGATGGAACAGTTGCGCCACTTCCTTCAATTGTTTTTCGGGGATATGGCAGAACCGGGCCACCCGCCTTGGCGTCCAGCGGGCAGCTACGTCGAAGAAAGCGTCGTAGTTCTCGGTGTGGTCGTCGATGAAGTCCGGATCCTGACCATTCTCCCGAAGCACCAGGTGGGCAATGCCGTGCAGCAATGCCAGGTCACTACCCGGTGCGATCGGTAAGTGGATGTCAGCGGCTTTGGCGGTGTCGGTCCGGCGGGGATCCACAACCACGATCTTCAGGCTTCCGGGGTTGCGTTTCTTCCGCTTGAGCAGGCGTTGGAACAGCACCGGATGGCACTCGGCGGTGTTGGTGCCGATCAGAAATGCCACGCTGCAGTGGTCCAGATCCTCGTAGCAGCAGGGTGGTCCGTCGGAGCCAAGGCAACGGGTGTACCCGGCAACGGCAGAACTCATGCAAAGCCGCGAGTTGGCATCGAAATTGTTGGTTCCCAGAGCGCCCTTGAGCAGTTTCTGGGCCAGGTAATAGTCCTCTGTGTGGAACTGGCCTGAGCCATACATCGCAATCGAGTCGGCGTTGCCCCTCAGGGAGATGCTGCTGTGGATCTGGGCTGTGATCCGACCAAGGGCTTCATCCCAGCTGATCGGCGCGAAGTCATCGTCGATGCTTGTGCGGAACAGTGGCTGGCGCAGGCGTCCTCGGGCCAGGGTCTCGCCGACGGTTGCTCCCTTGATGCACACCTGGCCGAGGTTTGATGGGTGATGGCGATCGCCACGGGCGGTCCACATCGGGTTGCCTTCCTCATCCCGGCGGACGGCGCGCCCTTTCTCAGCGGGTGGCTGCAGTTCAAGGCCGCAGCCAACACCGCAGTAGGGGCACTGGCTGCGAACGCTGCGGGGGCCTTCGGTCATGCGGGGATCAGAAAAAAGATCAAGACCCCGACGCCGAAGCCCCGGGGTCTGAAGGAGCGGATGACGGCTGTTGGATGAAACCGTTGCTTGTTGAAACAGCTCAGGCCGTTTCACCTTCATGCAGCTCGTCAAAGGAGCCTCTGGGTTCCTTGAGGAAGAAGAAGCAGAAGAAGGCGACGATCAGACCGGCGACGCCGAGGATCTGGAAGAAGGCACTGTTGGAGCTGGCGATCACCTCCGGGGTGGGCTCCCCACCACCGCCCATCCACATCGGCAGAAGGCTGAAGATCGTGAGGTAAGTCACTGCACCGACGTTGCCGTAGGCGCCCACCAGTCCAGCCACCTGGCCGGTGACACGACGTTTGACCAGGGGCACGAGGGCGAAGGTTGCCCCTTCTCCGGACTGGACGAAGAAGGACGCGAGCATTGTGATCAACACCGCAACAGCGATCCCGCTGGATCCTGAGAACGTGCCCGGTTTGATCATGCTCATCACCAAGTAGCCGATCCCCAGGCCGGCTGTCAGGAAACCCATGGTGTTCTTGCGGCTGCCGAGCTTGTCGGAGATCAGGCCTCCGGCCGGCCGGGCCACAAGGTTCACGAAGGCGAAGCAGGAGGCCAGGATTCCCGCTGCGGCCTTCGGAAGATCGAAGGTGGTTTCGAAAAAGGTGGGAAGCATCGACACCACAGCCAGTTCAGAGCCGAAGTTGACGATGTAAGTGAGCTCCAGAATGGCTACCTGGCGAAACTCATAGCGGTCTTCCTTGGGGTAGACCTTCGTCCCCAGGATCAGTTCGCGGTTGGTGCGGATGATGCCCCAGGTCTGGAATGCGAACCAGAGGAAGACGGCTCCGATCGCCAGGGGGTAGGTGGCGGCGGTCAGGAAGCCGACTTTCTGCAGGCGCCAGCAGAGCACACAGAGAATGGCCACGAAGGGCACGTTCATGCCCAGAAGCCCCCAGAAATCCCGAAGGGAAGTGACTTCCAGACCAGCAGTTCTGGATGGGCGTTGGTAGGTCTTGCCCGGGGGAGTGTCCGTGACACTGAAGTAGTAGAAGACCCCGTAGACGGCTGAAATGATGCCGGTGAGGGCAATTGCGCCACGCCAGTTCAGAACGGCACCGCTTGGCAGTTCAAAACCGCCGGAGAAGGACAGAAATCCTGCCAGGGCCACCATGGTGAGAGCGGAGAAGGCCGAGCCGAAGTTGCCCCAGCCTCCGTAGATGCCTTCAGCCAGTCCGATTTCCTTGGGGGGAAACCACTCGGCCACCATCCGGATGCCGATCACGAAACCGGCGCCGACGATCGACAGCAGCAGACGCGCGACCACCAGCTGATTGAAGTTCTGCGCGGATGCGAACAGCAGGCAGGGGATCACCGAGAAGACCAGAAGAGTCGAGTAGGTGAGCCGGGGGCCGAATTTGTCCAGCAGCATGCCGATCAGAACGCGCGCCGGAATGGTCAGAGCAACGTTGCAAATGGCCACGGTGCGGATCTGACCAAGAGTCAGCCCGAGGTCTGCTTTCACGGTTGTGGCCAGTGGGGCCAGGTTGAACCAGACCACGAAGGTCAGAAAAAAGGCGAACCAGGTGAGATGAAGGGTGCGATACCTCCCCTGGAACGACCAAAGGTCGCCAAGCATTGGAAAATTAAAGTGGAACCTCGGGCTTCAGAAAGAGAGGTGCCCGGGGGTGGCGAAACGGTCGAAAAGAACATCCGTTTGACTACCGCAGTCAATCAATCAGCGGCGAACCGTTTGGTTCGATTGGTTACCGATTTGCTGAGTTGAGTATCGAGTCGGCCATCCGTTTTGCTGATGTGTTGGATCAGCTTCGCTTGTAAGATTTGTTTTTGTAGCAAGCGTAACTACATGCTGATTGCGATGGCTGGATGTTTTTTAATTGCGTTGTTGAATTGACTCGTCGGCTCAGTATTTGCCTGCTCAGTGGCGGAAACAGTCGTCGTATGGGGCGCGACAAGGCTCTGTTGCCCCACCCTG
>NYUU01000123.1 GCA_002684175.1 Synechococcus sp. CPC35 | reverse complement strand
CTCACAACAGTCGTAATCAAGTTCAACCGAAAGAGGAACCAGGGAAGATTTGGTCAGTTCCTCAACAAGTTGATGACGGAGGAGAGCTGTGGATTGGGATCGGCCGAGTACTGCAGGGCGATTGCAAAGACCGACAATCTTCGGCAGAGCTGATGCCCAAGCTCCATCACCCCGCAGCACCACAGCAGGAGCAATGGCGTGGGAGGCGATAGACACAACCATCAGACAGCAACACCGGTGAGTTGGGGAACAACATCGACGCGTCCTTTGTGTCTGACAACAACTTTTTTGTTCTCATCCACATCAACCTCGGCATGGTCGCCGTCCTTGATCCGGCCGGTGAGCACCTCTTCCGCCAGTGAATCCTCAAGCAGGCGCATCACAGCTCGGCGCAAAGGACGAGCTCCGTAAGCAGGGTTGTAGCCCTCCTCCACCAAACGCTCCTTGAACGCATCAGAAACAGTGAGGGTGATTCCCTTCTCACCCATGCGGCCGAACACTTCTTTCAGCATGATTTCGGCAATCTCCTTCACCTCATCGCGCGTGAGCTGACGGAAGACGATGATTTCATCGAGACGATTGAGAAACTCAGGCCGGAAATACTGTTTGAGCTCCTCGTTCACCAAAGAACGGATCCTGGTGTACTGGGATTCCTCGGCGCTTTCTCCGGAGAATTCGAAACCAAGGCCGCCACCTCCTTTCTCAATTACCTTCGAACCGATGTTCGAGGTCATGATCACAAGAGTGTTCTTGAAGTCGACGGTGCGTCCCTTGGAATCGGTGAGACGACCATCCTCCAAAAGCTGAAGCAACAGGTTGAAGACATCCGGATGGGCCTTCTCGATCTCATCAAAGAGGACAACGGTGTAAGGCCGACGACGCACAGCTTCAGTGAGCTGACCGCCTTCGTTGAAGCCCACATATCCAGGAGGAGAACCGATCAGTTTGCTGACCGTGTGCCTCTCCATGAATTCAGACATGTCGAGGCGAATCATCGCCTCTTCACTTCCGAAGAAGTAGGTAGCCAGAGACTTTGTGAGCTCTGTTTTTCCGACACCAGTGGGGCCGGAAAAAATGAAGCTGGCAATCGGTCGGTTTGGATTCTTGAGACCGACACGTGCCCGGCGGATTGCCTTGGAGACCGCCTTGACCGCTTCGTCCTGTCCGATCAAACGCTGGTGGAGAGTTTCCTCCATGTTCAACAACTTGACCGACTCACTTTCAGTGAGTTTCTGCACCGGAACACCGGTCCAGGAGGCAACAATGTGAGCAATATCCTCCTCATTGACCATCGGTGTTGTATCTGGGGTGGCAGGAGCGACAGCCACTTCTGCTTCACCGGCAGCTTCAGCATTCAGTGGAGGAGCCGCAGGTGCACCATCCGTCCGGTTGTTCTGGAGAAGCGAACGAATCTGCTCACGCAGTGCCACCTCTTTCTCGCGCAGTTCACCGGCTTTAGTGAAATCTTGTTCGCGCACAGCCTCTTCTTTTTCCTTCTGCACAGACCGCAGCTCACGATCAACTTCCTTGGCTTCAGGGGGAAGCTTGGAATTCAAAAGGCGAACGCGTGAGCCAGCTTCATCAACCAGATCGATCGCCTTGTCCGGCAGGAAACGATCTGAGATGTACCGATCACCAAGGGTTGCAGCAGCGACCAGGGCCTCATCGGTGATCTTGAGCCGGTGGTGCTGTTCATAGCGCTCACGAAGACCCCGGAGAATCTCGATTGTGTCGTCGATCGAGGGTTCACCCACAGTCACAGGCTGGAAGCGACGCTCAAGGGCCGCATCGCGCTCAATGTGTTTGCGGTATTCATCAAGGGTGGTGGCTCCGATGCACTGGAGCTCACCACGGGCAAGAGCCGGCTTGAGGATGTTGGCAGCATCGATGGCACCTTCGGCGGCGCCTGCGCCGATCAATGTGTGCACCTCATCGATCACCAGGATCACGTTCCCTGCTGACTTGATCTCCTCCATGATTTTTTTGAGGCGCTCCTCGAACTCACCTCGGTATTTGGTTCCTGCGACGAGCAGCCCGATGTCGAGGGTGAGAACACGTTTCTCTTCGAGGATGTCGGGAATGTCTCCCTGCTGAATGCGCTGGGCGAGACCTTCAGCGATGGCTGTCTTGCCGACGCCAGGTTCACCGATCAATACGGGATTGTTCTTGGTACGTCGACCAAGAATCTGAATCACACGGTCGATTTCGTTGTGACGACCGACCACCGGATCGAGTTTTGCTTCGCTGGCAAGCTGGGTGAGATTGTTCCCGAATTCGTCGAGAGTCGGCGTTTTGGTGGAACCCTTGCCACCGCCACCGCCGCCGCCACCGGCAGCGACTTCGGCTGTTTCACCGAGCATTCGAATCACCTGGGTGCGAACTTTCGCCAGGTCGACCCCCAGGTTTTCAAGCACGCGAGCAGCAACGCCCTCTCCTTCGCGAATCAGACCCAGGAGAAGATGCTCTGTTCCGATGTAGTTGTGACCGAGCTGCCTGGCTTCTTCGAGTGAAAGTTCAAGAACCCGTTTAGCTCGTGGTGTGAAAGGGATTTCAACTGCAACAAATCCAGAACCCCGACCGATGATTTTTTCAACTTCAACCCGGGCATCCTTGAGGTTGACGCCCATGGACTTCAGAACCTTTGCGGCAACACCGGTTCCCTCACCGATCAGACCGAGCAGGATTTGTTCGGTGCCAACAAAGTTGTGACCAAGCCGACGTGCCTCCTCCTGGGCCAGCATGATCACCTTGATGGCCTTCTCGGTAAACCTTTCGAACATCGTTTAGGCCGATGTGTAGATGTCACTAAGCTATCAGGGCTTGGTGGCAGCTGTGGGGGTTCGGTCGGTTCGGTCACTCCCCAGTCTCAGACTGCTCTTCAGAGAGGTGAAATTGATAACAAACTCGCAAAGATAAGCATCATTTTTATCTTTCGGGGGCGGGAAACCGAACGATTGAATCGACATTTTCTTCACGTTTAAGTTGATCTGAGTCGACACCACTGGATCAAGGCATCCCGACCGTCTCGGTAGTAGCCAGACCGGGTGCCAGCGGTGTGAAATCCGCCGCTGCCGTAAAGCCCTATTGCCGCTTCGTTGTCACTGGCAACCTCAAGTGTTGCGTGGGCAGCCCCTTCCAGCAGTGCCCTTTGCAACAACTCCAACAGAAGACGCCGGCCATGTCCCGCTCTGCGGGCGGAAGGGTCAACCGCCACTGCGGTGACATGCAGTTCATCCGCCACCAGCCAGCCACAGGCCAGACCCAGCAGCTGCTGACCGTCGCGAAGGCCGAGACAGAGACGCCGGGGCTCCTCAAGCTCACGGCTCCACTGCTCCACTGTCCAGAGACCGTTGAGAGCACGTTGATCCAGCCTGAGACAGGCCGCCAGCCAGGAGCTGTCGAGATCAAACACGACCATGGTGAATCGGAATCGCCAGCATCGGGTTCGATTCCTACATTGCACCTCTTCGCCGCTGTCCCTTGACCCAGACGATCACCAGTGAACGTCCCTATGAGGCGTCACAGGACAAGGACAGTCCAAACCGTAATCTCACGCCGATCACGACGGTTCTTGACGACAGAGATCGTCTCGTGGTGGGTGGCTGCAACCTGAGCGATCTGGCGAATCGCTATGGCACACCCCTTTATGTGCTGGATGAGCAGACCCTGCGTCAAACCTGCCGTGCCTACAGGGATGCCCTGAAACAGCACTACAGCGGGCCGTCGCTTGCGGTCTATGCCTCCAAGGCCAACAGCTCCCTTGTGATGAGCAACATCGCGGCGTCCGAGGGCCTGGGCCTGGATGCCGTCTCAGCAGGCGAACTACTGACAGCCCTGCGGGGGGGCATGCCTGGCGAACGGATGGTGCTGCACGGCAACAACAAATCCGATGACGAGCTTCTGCTCGCCTACAACAACGGCGTGACGGTGGTTGTGGACAACCAACACGACCTGGACCGGCTTGAGGCCCTGGTGCCCCAGGGCTCCGCTCCGGCCCGGCTGATGCTGCGCTTCACCCCTGGAATTGAGTGCCATACGCACGAGTACATCCGAACGGGGCATCTGGACAGCAAATTCGGCTTCGATCCAGATCAGCTGGAGCCGGTGCTGCGGGCCCTGGTCGGTCAGCCCTGGGCTCAGCTGACAGGACTGCATGCTCACATCGGCTCTCAGATCTTCGAGCTGGAACCCCATCGCGACCTGGCGGCGGTGATGGCTGATGCCCTCAAGCTCGCGCGAGGCCTTGGACATCCGGTTGAGGACCTCAACGTTGGTGGCGGCCTGGGAATCCGTTACGTGGAGTCCGACGATCCACCGAGCATCGACCGCTGGGTGCAGGTGGTGGCGGAAGCGGTCACGGAGGCCTGCGGCGCACGCGGCCTTGAGCTGCCACGGCTGATGTGCGAACCGGGTCGTTCGCTGGTCGCCACTGCAGGAGTGACGTTGTATGCCGTCGGATCACGCAAGACGATCCCCGGGATCCGCACCTACGTCGCCATCGACGGTGGCATGAGCGACAACCCAAGGCCGATCACCTACCAGTCGCTTTACACCTGCTGCCTGGCGGACCGCCCCCTGGCGGAGGCAGAGGAAACGGTGAATCTGGTGGGCAAACACTGCGAGTCCGGCGACGTACTGCTGAAGGACCTGCCACTTCCCCGCACATCAGGGGGGGACATCGTCGCTGTCTTCGCGACGGGTGCCTACAACGCCTCGATGAGCTCGAATTACAACCGCATTCCTCGACCGGCGGCAGTGCTGGTGAATGACGGCAGCGCCGAACTGGTGCAGAAGCGGGAACAGCCGGATGACCTGCTGCGCTACGACGTGCTGCCGGAACGGTTTAACGCGGTACGTTGAATCAAGCGGGGATAGGGACGGAGTGAACGTGTCGGCGGTGATTGATCCGCGACTTTTCATTGTTCTCGACGTTCTGTTCGCCTCTTCCATCGGCTTTCTGCTCTTCTCGAGGGTTAACGAACAGCGCACCCTCTGGCTGCTGCGCGGATGGCTGTTTCCGGTGGCGACGGCGTGGTTCGTGCAACGGTTCGCCAACCTGCCGCTCACCACAAAGCTTGTGGATGCTCTGGTGATGGCCTGTTCCCTCTCACTGGCGATCCTCTGGCAGGGAGAGCTGCGAAGGCTGATGGAACTGCTCGGCACGGGGCGACTGGCCGTGCTGCTGGGCAATCCCCAGAAGGAATTCAGGGCTGCCGCGGGAACCGTGGCCCAGATCACCGAGGCGGCCGGACGCCTGTCCCAGCTGCGCCGCGGCGCCCTGATCGTGGTGGACCTCGGCAGTGATCTCCGGCCGGAGGATTTCCTCAATCCCGGCGTACCGATCGGTGCGGTGCTCAGCCGTGAACTGCTGCTCAATCTCTTCGCCGCCGACACGCCCCTGCATGACGGTGCCGTGCTGGTGAGAGGCAACAGGATCGAATCAGCGGGAGTGATCCTGCCGCTGTCTCGCCACAGCGTCAGTCGCTATGGCACCCGACATCTGGCGGCCCTTGGCATCACCGAACGCTTTGACCGCTGCATCAGCATCGTGGTGTCCGAGGAGACGGGAACCCTCTCCCTGGCCAACCAGGGGAAGCTGGAACGGCCGATCACCAGTTCCCGTCTGCAGGAGCTGCTGAACAATCTGATCAGCAACGCCGAAACCCTCCCACCAACACGGCGTACGGTGGGTAGCCCCCCGTCCGAGTCGCTGTCTTGAGCCGCCCTCCGGCCACCAGCACTGATACCAGCACCAGTCCGGTCATCCTGCCTGGTGTGGATGCAACCCGGCTGCCCCAGCATGTGGCGGTGATCATGGACGGCAATGGACGCTGGGCCGAATCCCGTGGACTGCCGCGTGTCATGGGCCATCGCGCCGGCGTGGAAGCCCTCAAAAGCACCCTGAGGCTCTGCAGTGACCTGGGCATCAGTGCACTGACCGCCTATGCCTTCTCCACCGAGAACTGGTCGAGGCCCGGGGAAGAGGTCAATTTTCTGATGACCCTGTTTGAACGCGTGCTGCAGAGCGAGCTGCATGCCCTTGAAGAGGAGCGGGTGCGCATCCGTTTCCTCGGTGATCTGGACGGCCTTCCCGACAAACTGCAGCAGCTGATCGCTGATGCCTCCGAACGCACTGTCGCCAATGACGGCATTCACTTCAACGTTTGCACCAATTACGGAGGACGCCTGGAACTGGTGCGCGCTGCCCAGAGGCTGGCCCAGCGAGCCGCCAGCGGTGATCTGGACCCGGAGACGATTGATGAGAACAGCATCGCCGCCGAATTGTTCACCGCGGGAGAACAGGACCCTGACCTGTTGATCCGCACCAGCGGCGAGCACCGGATCAGCAACTTCCTGCTGTGGCAACTGGCCTATGCCGAGATCCACGTCACTGACGTTTACTGGCCGGACTTCAATTCAGAGGCGTTGCGAGAGGCACTGCTGGACTATCAAAGCCGCAACCGCCGTTTCGGAGGGCTGGATCCGATCACACCATGACGCTCACAATCCGCCACGACTGGTCCACCGAAGAAATCCAGACCCTTCTGGAACTGCCGCTGATGGAGCTGCTCTGGCGTGCCCAGACGGTGCATCGCGAAGCGAACCCCGGCTACAGGGTGCAGCTGGCCTCACTGCTGAGTGTGAAAACTGGAGGCTGCGAAGAAGACTGCGCCTACTGCTCTCAGTCGATCTTCAACAGCAGCGATCTGGCGGCATTCGAAGCTCAGATGCAGGTGGAACCCGTGCTGAAACGGGCGCGGGTTGCCAAGGAAGCGGGAGCTGACCGCTTCTGCATGGGCTGGGCCTGGCGGGAAATTCGTGATGGGGCACCCTTCGAGGCGATGCTGGAAATGGTGCGGGGTGTGCGCGGCATGGGCATGGAAGCCTGTGTGACCGCCGGGATGCTCACCGATGATCAGGCCTCACGACTCGCCGAGGCAGGCCTCACCGCCTACAACCACAATCTCGACACGAGCCCGGAGCATTACGACCGAATCATCACCACCCGCACCTTCCAGGAACGGCTGGAAACACTGGAAAGGGTGCGACGAGCGGGGGTGACCCTGTGCTGCGGAGGCATCATCGGCATGGGCGAAACCCTGACGGACCGCGCCTCGATGCTGCAGGTGCTGGCCACGATGGATCCACACCCGGAAAGCGTGCCGGTGAATGGGCTTGTGGCCGTTGAGGGCACACCGCTCGAGGGGCGGGAAACATTCGAACCGCTGGAGCTGGTGCGGATGGTGGCCACCGCCCGGATCCTGATGCCCCATTCGCGGGTGCGGCTCAGTGCAGGCCGCGAATCGATGACCCGTGAAGCACAGATTCTCTGCCTGCAGGCGGGAGCTGATTCAATTTTCTACGGCGACACCCTGCTCACAACCGGCAATCCGGACGTGGAGGCTGACCGGCAGCTGCTGGCGGATGCAGGGGTGCAGGCGAGCTGGCAGGAACAGGAGGAAGCGACTTCCCTGGCAACCTGCACCCCGATCAACAGCAGCGACGCGGCGGCGGCGTAGCTGATTCGGCTTGAAGTTCCTTCAAAGCCTTCCCATGAAGGACGGGATCAGCACTGCGTTGACCAGATCCAGGAAGAAGGCTGAGACCAACGGCACGATCAGAAAAGCACGGGTGGAGGGTCCGTACTGCTGGGTCACCGCTGTCATGTTGGCCATGGCCGTTGGTGTGGAGCCGAGGGCGATGCCTCCGAAGCCAGCACAGATCACTGCAGCGTCGTAGGACCGCCCCATCAAGCGGAACACCAGCAGCAGATTGATCGCGAGAGCAAAGATGAACTGCGTCAGCAGGATGACAAACAGGGGCAGGGCAAGACCAACCAGGGACCAGAGCTGAAGACTCATCAGTGACATCGCCAGGAAGATGCCCAGCGACAGTTCACCGATCAGATCAAGGGCGTCCGAACGACGGGGCCAGAGGAACACCGCACGCTCGGAACGATGTTCCGGCAGAAGGTTGGAGTAAAGAATCCCCACCAGAAGGCAGGGCACAAACAGCGGCAACTTCAGGCCGGCTGCAGCAATGGCCAGGTTCAGCAACCTGCCGGAAATGATGCAGAGATTGATGGCGAGCAGCGCGGAGAGAACACTGACCAGGTCAATGGGGAGTCGAGGTTCGGCGGGATCAGCGCTGGCCTCAGCATCGGTGGTGGGCACGTTGGTGGTGGGAGCGTTCTCCGGAGTTGATGCTCCGGGGACTGGAACCTTGAAACGACGGATCAGAAACTGCGCAATCGGGCCTCCACTGGCGCTGGCCAGCACCAGACCAAAGGTGGCGGCGGCGATACCGATCTCCATCGCATTCTCAATCTGAAACTGGTCCTGGAAGGTGGGAGCCCAGGCGATGGTGGTGCCATGCCCGCCAATGAGCGACACCGTTCCCACAAGCAACCCGGCCGCGGGAGTGATCCCCAGCAGCCCGGCCATGGAGACACCGATCAGGTTCTGAAAGGTCATGAAGGCGATGGTGAGGCCCAGGAGGATGAACAGGGCCGGGCCACCGCGCATCAGGTCGCGGAAGCGTGCATTCATTCCCACCGTGGTGAAGAAGTACACCAGCAGGAAATCGCGCGAATTCAGATTGAAGCTGAATTCGGGTCCACCGACGACATGCAGAAGTGTGAGCAGCAAAGCAACCAGCAGACCGCCCGAAACGGGTTCCGGGATCGAGTAATTCCTCAGAAAACCCAGCTCGCGATTCAGGCGTTTTCCCAGGAAGAGAACCAGAAACCCCGTCGTGGTTGAAACCAGCGGCGATAGCTCCATATCGGTGATGTTTCTGCACTGTCGACGTCAATGTATTGACGAGATGCCAAACCGTCATCCAAACAACACCACAACAAAAGACGCAGCCAAAACAACCAATCAGAAAAGACAAAAGGGCGCCACAATGAATGAAAAGCAAGCAATAATGCTCAATTCCTATACATAAAACCGAAGACAACGCTAAGGAAGCAAACCCATCCGCGATGCTCCAACTATGAAAACTTTATATTTACTTCAATCGACCAATGGGCCTACCAAGGTGGTGCAAGAAATCATTTGGTTGCCATTATGAGCACGGAGTACAAGTCAAAAATAAAAATAAAAAGAATGGATCTTCAAAACACGAATATGTCTGGAGCTGGGATGATCAACAGATGAATGCCGATGGAAAAGGCGGCAACGATCTGATGGAAGGAAGTGATTTCAATGACACACTCATTGGAGGAGACGGCTATGACCATATCGACACCCAAGAAGGCAAGAAAAACAAAGCCACGGGAGGCAAGGGGAAAGATTGGTTCTTCGTCGATAGCGAAGACCTCGAAGATTCACACGTCACCATTACAGACTTCAATAGAAAACAGAAGGACAAGATCGCCTGGGAAGACGAGAGAAGCGAATATGATTTTAAAATTCAATATAAAAAAGGTGACTCGATCATCATGGCCAGAGACGACAACGATGAGCCTTACTCAAAAGTTGCGACAGTCAAAGGCCACAAAATCGATACAAAAAAAGATTTCATATATGACAAGGAT
>NYUU01000122.1 GCA_002684175.1 Synechococcus sp. CPC35 | reverse complement strand
GTATGAGATGGATCGGATCAGGCACAAAGGTGAAGATCTGATCATCAATGGTCATGTGCTATCCAAGGATTTCATGCATGACCATGCCCGTGAAATCAGTGGGGCCTATGGATCATCGACCCTGCATAATCATCTCAAGTTTCAAAAATATCTGCCAGAAGCGCTGGAGGAGCTCTCGGAAGCTGATTCGGCTCGAAAGCAGCGACGAGTCAGGGCTGGTGGCGCTGATGCGCCGAGGTCTGCAGGGCGTCCTTTGGCTTTGTTTGGTAGTGGTGGTTTGGGAGATATCACCGGAGGTTTAGGCGATTTGGGGGATGCGATTGCCGACACAGCCAATGAAACCGGTGAGGTTCTTCAGGACACGGCTAATGAAACTGTTGAGGTGATTGAAGAAACGGCCAAGGAGACCGCTGAAGTTGTGGAAGACACCATCACTGATATGGCGGATCAAACCTATGAAACGCTTGTCTCAACAGCAGAAAATCTTGCTGATTATGCGGTTTATGCCTATGAATGGGTGGAGGATTTATTAACCGGCGCTGTTGAACTGTCCTTTGACCTGACCTGGGATGAGTTGTCACTGAATTACAACAAAGGTCCGTTCTCTTCTCGTCTTGGCATTCAGCCTTCGATGGCGGGCAAGGTGCGTCTGAGTGAGGGCTATGCGGCTGCAGCCTTTGATCATTCCACGATCAGTTTCTCGGTGGAGCCGGGATTTGATCTGGTTGGTGATACGCGTTTGGATCTTGGTCGCGCAGGTGTGGGCTACAGCAAAACAATTCAGGGGCCATCTCGCACAACAGCGGCTCCTGTGATTGGTCAGGCCACGGTGGCTACGGAGCTGGATGTTTCCTTCACGGCGGGAGTGTCGCTTGGCGAGGATGTCGGTTTCCTTGGGGCCACGCTTCACACGTCACCCGCTGTGGGATTCACAATGTCTGGTACGAGGGTTAATTTTGCCGATCGTTCCAAGCCACCTTCATTGACACCAGATCTGGGCCCTTTCACCGCCGACAATCTGGCGCCAAGTACCCGTGTTTCATTGACAGTGACCCCCAAGGTCAAGTTTATCGCTGGACCAAGAATTCCCGATGATGTTCCCTACGTCGGCGGGATGGATCTAGCGACCTTGGATATCACCATCGCCAACCCGATTCCGTTCACTTATAACCCTGAAAAACCATCGCAGTTTGACGTAGCAACATCCGCCAATGTCACCAGTCAAATCAATTTCATGGGTGCGCGAGTGTCACCACAGTTGATGAACGAACCTCTTTACGGCCCTGAAACCGTGACGATTCAGCTCTGACCGTCAGCTGAGCTCTGCTGCATTCCTGGTCTCAGGACTCATTCAGATCTATTCCATTGAATTAAGTATTGGCTGTTCAGCCATCAGGGTTGAACGGCTTGCTTCCTGAAGCCTGAGCCGAGAGCTCTACGGTTCCAAGGATCGAACGTGGTGTGGATGGCCAGCGAGCAGCTCTGGGTGGTGGCGGCCTGTTTCAACGAGGACACAGTGATCACCCGCTTCATCGAGCAGGTGCTGGTGCTGCCGGAGGTGAATCGCTTGCTGCTGATTGATGACGGCTCCTCCGACGCCACGGTCGCCGTGATCCGTGAATGGCAGCGGAACCACCCAGCATCCGATCTGACGCTGCTGGAGCTCACCCGCAATTTCGGCAAGGAGGCGGCAATGCTGGCGGGCCTGGACTACGCCAATGGGCGCTGTGCCGCCGCAGTGCTGATCGATTCGGATCTGCAGCACCCACCGGAGCGGATTCCGGCGATGGTTGAAGCCTGGCGAGAAGGCGCCGAGGTGGTGACCGCCGTGCGCGATGACCGCGACGCTGAGGGACGAATGAAAGTGGCCACTGCCTCCTGGTTTTATCGGGTGTTCAACCGGTTGGTGGACTCGATTCAGCTCCAGGAGGGTGCCGGTGATTTCCGCCTGCTCAGCGCACCGGCGGTGGAGGCGGTCACCCAGATGCGTGAGGCCACGCGTTTCTCCAAGGGGCTGATGCCCTGGACCGGTTACAGCAGTGTCGAAATTCCCTACAGCCGGGTGGCACGCACGGGAGGGACAACATCCTGGAGCTCCTACAAGCTCTGGCGTTACGCCCTTGACGGCATCTTTTCCTTCACCGTGAAGCCGCTCAAGGTGTGGGGTGTGATCGGTGTGCTGATCTCACTGCTCAGCTTCCTTTATGCGGCACTGATCGTGATGCGCACCCTGTTCTTCGGGGTTGATCTGGCTGGATACGCATCGCTGATCGTGGCCATCCTCTTCCTGGGTGGGATCCAGCTGATCGGCATCGGCGTGCTCGGGGAATACATCGGCCGGATCTACATCGATGTGAAGCGGCGGCCCCACTACTTCATCCGCGCGGTGCACGAGCCCTGAGCGCCTGCCATTCGCGCTGACGCCATGGCGAGCGGAAAAACGTTTCAGACAACGCAAATCCATGGCGGGCCAGATCATGGCTGCTCCCCTCAGCCGCCGGATGAGCAAGAAGCAGATCCCCGCCGTTGAGGCAGCTTTCCGCGGCCTCCAGCTCCGCACCGCTCATGCGCCCAGTGAACAGAACGCCGGCGAAGCGGGCGTTGGTGTGAATGCTCCGTTTCTTCAGCCGTGGGCAGGCCAGGGCCGTGAGCACCCTCAGCACCAGCCACTTGAGCAGCCCTCCGTCCCGCACCGCGGACACCCAGGATTTCAGCGGCAAACCGGTGGGCAGAGGTTCCGCGGTGGTGCGGATCCAGTGGATATCCGCTTGCAGCAGCAGACAGTCCAGAACAATCGGCACCAGGTGGATGTGCTGATGGCCGTCCACATTGATCTGCCGCAGGCCGGTGAGGGCGCGGTAACGGTTGATCTGAGCCTCGATCCTGCGGGCAATCTGCGGTTTCAGGCGTCGCCGTCGTGATGGCAGCACAGAAGCCAGCAGCAGCTGGCCGAAGCTGGCCGGGAGATCCGGGCAATTCTCGGATTCCGGACCTTCGGTCAGGCAGAGATGCAGGCAGAGCGTCAGCGGTTTCGGCAGGGTTTGCCAGCGGGCTGCCGCTGCCGTTGCCGTCGGTCCCTCCACCAGCAGGCTGGCGCCGTCGAGAAGCCCGTCCTGGGCCAGCGCCAGAATCGCCTCATCCACACCCTCAGCCAGTCCGAGATCATCGGCGTGGATGCGTGGCGAGGCCATCACCCGTCGCTGGCGGGCACTGAAGCGTGCCGCCCGACTCCAGATCAGGGCATTGAGAACCGTGGGTGTGAACACCAGCACGACGGTTCGCAGCAGCGGCGCAGCCCAGGCCCCCAGCAGCAGCGGCAGTATTGCGCAGACGGCCAGGTTCACGGCGTACTGGAGCACAAGCCAGCGGCGGGCGAAACGCTTCCCGCCGGTTTCCTCCCGGAAGGTGACCATCGCGTGGCCGACATAACCAGCCAGGGATGCCGCCAGGAAGGCGAGCGGATTGGCGATCCAGATCGGCAGTGCAGCACTGAGGCCGAGCAGCACCGCGAGATGAACAGCTGCCGCCACCACGCCCACCAATCCGTAACGACCGAGCCGGTTCAGCAGAGGTCTCACCCTCATGGTCGAGGTGCGCTGTCCTGCCGCTTCAACAGAGCTTCCGTCAGCTGCCAGGCGCGTTGCTCGTAGTCCTTGATGAAGCTCGAGAAACTGGCGGCGGCAGCATCATCAGCGCCATCGGAGATCACCCGCAGCACCAGCCATGGGATGCCTTCCTGCTCCGCCACCTGGGCCACAGCGGCTCCCTCCATCTCCACGGCCTTCAGGCCCGGCAGAGCGCCGCGCAGTTCGTCGAGGACGTCTGGATCCCCGATGAACCGGTCGCCTGTGGCAATCAGTCCGCTTCCAGGTTGACGGAATCCCTGCAGTTCTCCGGCGGCATGGGCCTGGTCAAGGGCGGTTCGAGCCCACTGAAACCAGGCTGCCTGTGGCTTCAGCTGATCCCTGTTCAGCGGCGGCAGGGTGAAGCGTGGGAAGAGGGGCCTGGCGTCCATGTCGTGCTGCACGACCGCATCAGCTAGCAAGACATCCCATTGCTCCAGGGTTGGATCCGCTGCGCCGGCCACACCACTGAACAGCAACAGATCGATGCCTGGGGTTGCTGCCAGCAGGCGGGTGGCCGTGCGTGCGGCGGAAACCTTGCCCCAGCCGCTCCAGGCCAGGGTCAGCTGAACGCTGTCCTGCCACAGCCCCTTGTGGATGGTGAGATCCCCGTGCTCTTCAATCTCGAGCTTGTGCAGATGGCTGAGGTCGCATCCGATCTCCTCGGGCATGGCGCCAAGCAGACCGATATGAAGCGGACGGGACATGGATCTGTAAGCCTGCCGCAACCGTAATGGTGTTCCCTGGCTCGTCCCTGCAGGATGAGGGCAGTGGATGGGTTGGTGTGAACGCCGGCGAGTCGCTGCAAAGCGTGTTCCAGGTGGGTGCCGTGGCGACAGCCGTCATGCTGGTTCGCCGGCAGTTCCCCGCTGCCGAACCGAACCTCCGCCCTTGGCGTGATGATCCGCAGACCAGGCGATGGAGTGAACCGGAATCCCTCGATCTCGCGTTCCACTTCCCGGGCTGGAGTCCTCGACTCGAATGCCGGAGTCTGCTGCTGCAGCTCAGAGTCCGGCAGGACAGCCCGGACGCCCGAATGCAGCTGCTGGGCGTGCTGATGCGTGGGATGACCTACGACGGAGAACGCTGGCGCCTGGCCACCATTGGCGATTGGCGGCCTGAGGGCGCTCATCTGCCCCAGGAGAAGCAGGTGGAACAGCTACGGCTGATCTGCCGGGAGCTGTTCGAACTTTTCGGCGGATCTGCGGCGTCTGATACAGCGGCGTAACCCTTCGCAACGCTCAAGGGGTTCAGTTGAGTATCTACCTATATGGTTTTTGAACTGGTTGATCCGAACAGACACCATGTCCATCACTCTGGCTGCCCAGCTCCGCGAAGGCACGAAGAAGGCTCACACGATGGCCGAGAACACCGGCTTCGTCAGCTGCTTCCTCAAGGGTGTTGTTGATAAGGCCAGCTACCGCAAGCTTGTAGCTGACCTCTACTTCGTCTATTCCGCCATGGAGGAGGAGGTCGGCCAGCTGGCAGATCACCCCGTGGTCGGACCCGTCGGGATGAAGCAGCTCAACCGCCGCGAGTCACTGGAGAAGGATCTCGTCTATTACTTCGGTGAGAACTGGAAGGATGAGATTCAGCCCTCCCCTTCCGCCGCCAACTACGTCGAGCGGATTCACGCCGTTGCCAAGGAATCTCCCGAGTTGCTGGTCGGGCACCACTACACCCGTTACATGGGTGATCTCTCCGGTGGACAGATTCTCAAGAACATTGCCCAGAAGGCGATGAACATGCCCGGTGATGACGGCCTGCGTTTCTATGTCTTTGATGACATCGAGGACGAGAAGGCTTTCAAGACCACCTATCGCTCCACGATGGATGAGCTGCCGATTGATCAGGCCACGGCAGATCGGATCGTCGAGGAGGCCAACAACGCCTTCCACATGAACATGAACATGTTCAAGGAGCTCGAGGGCAATCTGGTGGCAGCGATCGGCAAGGTACTGTTCGGCTTCCTCACCCGTCGGCAGCGCAACGGCAGCACTGAAACTGCCACCGCCTGACCCTGCACCGTTCATGCCCACAGGGCTGGTTCGTTTTGTTGTTCCGGGAACAAGCAGCAAGTTCCGCTGTGGCGGACTGAGCGTTGAGTTGCAGACGGCCCGCCTGGTGGCGGGCCATTGTTCAACGGAGCTGGTCACCTATCGGGAGCGCAGTCCCGACCATCCCTTCCTTGAGGATTGTCTGCGCTCCGAACCACCGGATCCGACTGTGCTCTGGATCGTCAGCTGGGGGTTCGATGTGCCTCATCTGATCCACAGACTCAGACGTCATCGGGTTGCTTATCACGCCCACAGCAGCGGTTACGGATTCCAGCTTCCTCCCGGTCTGCCAGTGCTCGCGGTCAGTCGCAACACCCTCGGTTACTGGGGTGATCGTGCTCCCTGCAACCCACTTCATCTGGTCCCCAATGCTCTCGAAGCCAGCTGGCTCGACCGTGGGGCCCGGGGCAGCAGCGAGCCCCGCCCGATTGATGTGCTTGTGCAGGCTCGCAAGACCAGCCGCTATGTGCTGACGCAGCTTGTGCCTTCGCTGCGGCGGATCGGGCTCAGAGTGGAGGTACAGAGTGGCTGGGTGGACGATCTCGTTGATCTGTTCAACCAATCAACGGTGTATCTGTACGATTCCGCCGATTACTGGCGGGGCCGTGGCGTCTCCGAGGGCTTTGGCCTGCCCCCGCTGGAAGCGATGGCCTGCGGATGTGTTGTATTCAGCAGCCTCAACCACGCTCTTGCCGATCACTGCGATCCAGGTCGGATGGTGCATCAGATCGGATGTGGGCGTCTTCTCTTTGATCAGAAGCGGATTCAGGAAGCCGTCAATGATCCTGTGGGATGGAGGCCTCCCGCTAGCGAGCTAAATCTTCTGCTCCAGAACTGCTCTTCCGAGGAGTTGCTCCCCCGCTGGGTGGCTGCCCTCGCTCAGCTCGATGCCCTGCACAGCACGGAGGGGCCTCTGCTCAGAAGTGCTCCAACCTGGCAATTGCGGCTGCAGCAGCGGTTCCAGCGGATCCGGCGAGTGGTCAATCGGTTCCCCGGCTGGCCTTCCAGCTGATGAGGACTCCCCTTACAACGCCTTAACTTTGGCTGACCAGGCTGGCGTCATGTCGGCATTCCGCTGCCATGCCCTTGCGAAGTCAGACCTGGAGAGATCTCAGCCGGCTTCTCAAAGAACTGCCGGCCACACGGGTTCGATTTCTGTTGATCGTTCTCGGGGCATCCTTCCTGCAGGGTCTGATGGACATCCTGCTGGTGGCCCTGCTTGCCCGTCTGGTGGGGCTGATGGCGGGAGTGAAGCTGGCCGATCAGATCCCCGGCATCAAGGTTTTCGGGGGCGGTCTTCTGGATCAGGCCGGCTGGCTGCTGGTGCTGCTGATCGCTGCCTTCTGGCTCACCTCCGCGCTTCGCTTCGGGGTGGCCTTCCTCCAAAGCATGCTGAGTGCGGAGATCTGGAATGATCTCGTCAACAAGGTTTATCGCAACCTGATGCTGCAGAACTACGAGTTCTTCACGCATCACCGCACAGCGAATCTTTCGGAGAGCTTCAACCGGATTCTCAACAAGGTGTCCACCACCGTCGTGAGTCCGATGATCTCGATCGCGGCAAGTGCGCTCTCGGTGCTTGTTCTGCTCTTCGGCGTGGTTTTAGTGCTGGGCATGCCGGCACTGCTGATGTTTTCGCTTCTGCTGGTGGCATACACCCTGGCTTCCAAGCTGATCATTCCCTACCTGCGCTTCGCCACCAAGCAGCGCGTTCGCTATTCCCGCAGGATCAATCTTCTGTTGATGGAATCGCTCCGCTCGATGCGGGATGTTCAGCTCTACGCAGCCGAGGCTTTCTTCATCAATCGCTTCGCGGCTGATGGTGTTGTTGCCAAGCGGTATGACCGGCTCACCAAGCTGCTACCAAATGCGCCGCGTTATGTGATCGAGCCTGCCGGGATCACGATTCTTTTTCTTGTTGGTCTCGGCCCTGCGCTTCTTTATGGCAGTCCGGGGGATGTACGCCAGGCGATACCAACGCTGGCTGCGGTGCTCGGAACACTGCTTCGAATCTCCGGCCCCCTGCAGAACACCTTCCGGGACATCAACAAACTACGGGGTGGTCTGCCAGAAATCCAGGACGCCCTCGAGTTGCTTGATTTGCGCCGTGGTCGTCTGAACGCAGGTTCGGATGGCGTACCGACTCCCAGCGGTGTGATGCCTCGCCAGGTCATTCAACTGCGCAGCATCAGTTTCCGTTACGCCGGGAGTGAGACGGACGTGCTCACCGATGTGAATCTGACGATTCCGGTTGGTTCCCGTATCGCCCTTGTGGGTCGCACGGGTAGCGGCAAGACAACCCTTGCTCACCTTCTGCTTGGGCTTTTTCAGCCCACCAGTGGAGACCTGCGGCTTGATGGGGTGACCCTCACCGCTCAGGAGCTGCCTGCCTGGCAGGGCAACTGTGCTCTGGTGCCTCAGGACATCCGGCTGCTTGACGCGAGCATCCGTGAAAACGTCGCATTCGGCGTTGAAACCGAGGACATTGACGATGATCAGATCTGGTCGGCCCTGGAGGGAGCCCAGTTTGACGATGTCGTCAGCGCGATGCCCTATGGCCTGTACACGATGATCGGAGAGAACGGCATCAAGCTGTCGGGCGGTCAGCGTCAGCGGCTGTCGCTGGCCAGGGCGTTCTACCGGGAAGCCAAGGTGTTGGTGCTCGACGAGGCCACGAGTGCACTCGACAACAAGACCGAGCACGACGTGATGCAGGCCCTTGATCTGGTGGGACGGCGCTGCACGACGATTGTGATCGCCCATCGTCTTTCCACAGTGCGGAAATGCGACAGGATCTATGAAGTGGAGGACGGTCGGATCAAAGCGGCCGGAGATTTCGACACCCTCTGCCGACTGTCAGCAAGTTTCCGTGAGATGACCCAGTTCGAGAGCGCCTGATCACCAATGGCAGATTTCGTTGTTCTGGCAACGGCTGACTGGGACCATCCGCTCTGGACCAACAAACAGCACACGGCCGTCAGCCTTGCTGAGCTGGGACACCGCGTTCTTTATGTGGAATCTCTTGGGCTTCGTCCACCCCGGCCAGGGACAGCCGATCTGCCAAGGATTCTCAAGCGGTTTCGCCGATTGCTGCGGTTGCCGCGAGAGGTCAGGCCAGGACTCTGGGTTTGGTCTCCACCTGTCATTCCCGGTGCCACCAGGGGCCGCGGCCTCATCGTCAACAAGTGGCTTGTGCAGTCCGGCCTGAAGCTGGTGAAGCGGTGGCTGGGCTTTCTCAAGCCCCTGCTCTGGACGTACAACCCGCTGACGCTGGCCTACCTCGACATCAGCACATTCAGCGGCACGGTGTATCACTGTGTCGACAGCATTCAGGATCAACCTGGAATGCCGTCGGCGCGGATCACGGCCGGTGAGCGTCGGCTCTGTGAAGCGGTGAATGTGGTGTTCACCACGGCCCCGGTGTTGCAACAACGGCTGAAACCACTGAATCCCCACACCCTCTACTTCGGAAATGTGGCGGATGAATGCCATTTCCGTCAGGCCTCCTCAGCGTCCCTGTCCTGTCCGGATGCCCTGCAGGCTGTGCCAAAGCCCCGGATGCTGTTCATCGGTGCGCTGGATGCCTACAAACTGGATCTGCCGCTGCTGGAGCAGCTGATCAGGACCACGCCGCAGTGGTCCTACGTGCTGGTGGGCCCGATCGGCGAATGCGACGCATCGACCGATCTTTCGGCGATTCTTGCCCTCCCGAATGTGCATTGGCCTGGCATTCAGCCCTACAGGGATCTGCCGGCCTGGCTGGCCCATGCCGATGTGGCCTTGCTTCCGCTTCAGCTGAACGACTACACGCGCCAGATGTTCCCGATGAAGTTCTTCGAATACCTGGCATCCGGTCGGCCAACGGTGGCCACCGCGATTCCTTCCCTGGTTCCGCATCGAGAGGCTGCGCTGCTGTGTGAACCGACAGTGGCTGCCTTCAAGGCTGCGATCCACACGGCTCTGGCGGGTGGTGGTCCGTCTGCCGCAGTGGGTCAGGCTCGGGCGGCCGAACACACCTACACCAAGCGCACCGACCGCATGCTTGCGGTTCTTCAGCAGCTCGGACTGCTCCGTTGCAATCGCCCTATTTCCGGTGCTGGCGCCGAAGTCGCATCGGGGTTGTTGATCAGTTTTCTGCAGCGATTGACGCTTCAGCCTCTGCTTCTTCTCGAGTGTGTCCGCCCCGGTTCGGGCGGGCGGATTGCTCCATGGAACACTCGACTGCTTGAGCGACTGGTCCGGCGGGAACTGAACAGCCGGAACTGGATCGCTGCCGTGGAGCTTTATGCGCTGTTATGGCAGCGGCACGGCACAGTCGCCGAGCTGCATCGCCTCATGTTCCGTCGTGGTGCCCGTC
>NYUU01000121.1 GCA_002684175.1 Synechococcus sp. CPC35 | reverse complement strand
TGCGCGGGAGGACGCCGGAGTCACAGGTCGCAACGGGCGCAGGTCATCAGCTGTTCACTCCAGCGACGCGCCCTTGATCCATCGGAGAAGGGAACATCCATCTGAGAACCTTTCCCGACAAGGCGCAGGCGACAGAGACCCTGGGATTCCTCCGTCAGTGGAGCATCACCCGAAGCAAGTGACATGAGCTCGACCAGTTCCAGTCGGCAGACATCAAAACTGCCCTGTTCCTGAAATCGTCCAGCCTCAAAGCGGCACCAGTGAAGCTGTCCATCTTTCAGCCGTGCTCCTCCGCAGCCATCGAGTTTGGCCAGTTCCGATCCTTCCGCCCAGGTCCGGAATAGGAACTGACGGCGTCGTTCCAGCCAGCCGAGGGCAGCCAGCAGAACAAAAACCATCAACAGGGGTAGCCAGAGCAGTCCGTGGCTCATAGCGAAGGCGAAGCCGTTGCGTTCATTCTCCAGCCGTTTGAATGAGTTGGTGCACGAGCTGATCGAGTGTTAACCCACTGGCGGCCCAGAGCATTGGATACATGCTCTGACTTGTGAAGCCGGGCAGTGTGTTGATCTCATTGATCCAGATGCGATCCGAGGCTTCTTCATAAAAGAAATCGACCCTGCCAAGGCCTGTGACAGCAACTGCTGCGCACGCAAGCAGAGCCTGAGTCCGGATTCGCTCGGCCACCTGTTCCGGCAATGGAGCTGGAATCAGGGTGGTGCTGCAGCCGTCGGTGTATTTGGTGTCGTAGTCGTACCAGTCCGCATCGAATCGCACTTCGCCCACCACCGAGGCCTTCAGATCCGTTGAGCCCAGCACGGCACATTCCAGCTCCCTTGCTTTGACTCCCTGTTCCACCACAAGCCTTGGATCAAGAGCAGCGGCTTTCTCGAGACCGGCCTCAAGTTCTCCACGGTTGCGAACTTTGCTGATTCCCACGGAGGAGCCGAGATTGGCCGGTTTCACGAAACAGGGGTAGGCCAGTTCCGCCTCGATGCGGTCCAGAGCAGCGGATCGGTTGTCGTGGTTCTTCAGTTCGGATGCCTGAAGTGAGATGTAGGGAACCTGATCCAGACCTGCGGCGGCGAAGGCGGACTTCATCGCCTGTTTATCCATACTCATCGCCGAGCCGAGCACGCCTGCTCCGACGTACGGCTTGCCATTCAGTTCGAACAGGCCCTGGATCGTGCCGTCCTCGCCGTTGGGTCCATGCAGCACCGGATACCAGATCTCGACATCTTCTGTCCCTTCTGGGAATCCATGAAATCCTGCGGAGGGCAGAGGCTCCGGCAATGCAGGTGACTGAATCCCTGCAAGAACAGCATCTGCCAATTCAGGCCCCCACCAGCGTCCATCACGGTCGATGTAAACCGTGATCACCTTGTAGCGCCTGGCGTTCTCGCCGCTGCGAAGTCCCTTGAGAACGGTGCTGGCAGAGCGGATTGATACATCGTGTTCGCCGGAGCAACCGCCAAAGACGAGACCGATGACCACAGGGCTGGACGACATCGCTGAGAGAAACCCGAACAACCGGCGCCAAAAATATCAGCGCGTTCAGTCCTTCGGCAGGGGGGTACCGCTGAGGGAGAAGGACCTCACTACATCAATAGTCACCTTCACGAGATCTCCGGCGCCGTAGCGGACTCCGTCCGGTCCCTCGGAGCTGAAGAAGGTCAGGCGGTTTGTACGGGTACGCCCCATCAGCTGCGATCGGTCTTTGGGGTTGATGCCTTCGGCCAGGATCTCCTCGATGCGACCGGTGTAACGAGCGTTTCGCTCGCGGGCGCAGCGCTCCACCAGGGCATTGATCTCCTGCAGACGGGCCACCTTGACGTCCTCCTCCAGCTGGTTGTCCCAGTTGGCCGCTGGTGTGTTGGGTCTTGGTGAGTAAGCAGCTGTGTTCACCTGATCGAAGCCGATGGCGTCAATCAGATCCAGGGTGCGACGGAACTGGGCATCCGTTTCACCTGGGAAGGCCACGATCACATCCGCGCTTAGAGAGGCATCCGGCATGCGTTGACGGATGCGATCAATGATCCGTCGGTAGCGATCCACGGTGTAGCCGCGGGCCATGGCACGAAGCACGTCGTTATCGCCGCTCTGAAATGGGATGTGAAAGTGTTCACAGAGCTTCGGCAGATCGGCGCAGGCGTCGATCAGGCGGTCGGTGAAATATCTGGGGTGGCTGGTGGCAAAGCGGATTCTTTCGATGCCATCCACGTCATGAACGTGATGAAGCAGATCCGTCAGTGTGTTTTTTCTCCGACCGTTCTCGGCGATGCCCGGCAGGTCTCGTCCGTAGGCGTCGATGTTCTGCCCAAGCAGGGTGATCTCCTTGTAACCCTGGGCGGCAAGTCCTTCCATCTCGAGATGGATCGCCTCCGGATACCGGGACTGCTCTCTGCCTCGAACGGATGGCACCACGCAGTAGGTGCAGCGTTCATTGCAGCCGTAGATCACATTCACCCAGCCGCAGATGCTGCTGTCGCGGCGCGCGGTGGTGATGTCTTCGAGGATGTGATGCTCCTCCGTAGCCACGACCTGCTGCCCGCTGTTCACCTGCGTCAGCAGGGTCTCGAGTCGGTTGGCATGCTGCGGGCCCATCACCAGATCAAGTTCGGGCACCCTGCGCAGCAGGGATTCCCCCTCCTGCTGGGCGACGCAGCCAGCCACGATCAGGGTGAGATTGGGATTGTGATGCTTTCTTCTGGCCTGGCGACCCAGGTAGCTGTAAACCTTCTGCTCGGCGTTGTCGCGGATGGTGCAGGTGTTGTAAAGAACCAGATCCGCATCAAGTTCCGCGGATGCCGGGCTGTATCCCATTGATTCGAGGATTCCGGCCATCCGTTCGGAATCCGCCTTGTTCATCTGGCAGCCGAAGGTGGTGATCCAGTAGCTGCCAGGCTCCCGGGTCAGCCCAGGGGCGGTTTTGGTTGTGGGGGGGGCGGAAACGACCAAGGTTCTGGACCATGCCTTCTCAGTGATAGTCACAGCCGTCGTGTGCGACTTTGCTTCGGTGGGTCGGAATTGACTGGAATGGGCTGGCAGCTGAGACGGTTCACCCTCACCAAGGCAGTGCCTCTGGCGATCAGTCGCGGCACAACGTCTTCCGTTCAAAGGCTGGAGCTCAGTCTCAGCCGCAATGGGAGCACAGGCCGTGGAGAGACCGGTGGCTTTGAGACCGGACACCGTGGTTACAGCACGGCTTCGGTGGCGGACGAGCTGGAGTGCCTCCTGTCGCAGCTGGAGCCCCTGGATCCTCTGGTCCCGGACAGTTTTGAGTCGTTGTTGGCTCCTCTCAGCCCGCCAGCGCGCTGTGCCGTCGATCTGGCCCTCTGGGACTGGCGTGGGCAATCAATCGGACAACCTGTCTGGCGATTGCTCGGCCTTGATGGACGCGATGGCGTTGCCACCAGCGTCACCCTTGGACTTGGCTCTGTGCCTGCTGTACTGGAGCGCTTACGGCGCTGGTGGGATCAGCTTCCGGCCTCCCGGGTGAAGCTGAAACTGGGAAGCCCCGATGGACTGAGCCATGACCGCGAACTGCTGGTGGCAGTGGCCAAGGCAATCGATGCCAGACAGGAACGGACCGGTGAGGCGATTGAACTCCAGGTCGATGCCAACGGCGGCTGGACGCTTGAACAGGCCCGTTTGATGTTGCAAGACCTCGAGACATGTCACGTCGTGCTGTTGGAGCAACCTCTGGCTCCTGATCCAGACCCGCAGAGAGACCGCCAGGGCTTTGCGGATCTGTATTCGCACTGCAAGATCCCTCTAGTGGCCGATGAAAGCTGCTGGGATCTCGAAGATTTACTGCGGTTGGCCCCGGTGGTGGATGGCATGAATCTGAAGCTGCTCAAAACCGGTGGCCTGACGCATGCCCTGCTGATGGCACAGGTGGCTCGTCGTCTTGGAGTGGATCTGATGGTGGGTTGTTATTCCGACAGCTCGCTTCTGAATGGAGCGGCTGCGCAACTTCTGTCCTTGATTCGCTGGCCTGATCTGGACAGTCATCTGAATCTGGTGGATGACCCTTTTACGCAACCTCCGCTTTCAGGTGATCAGCTCCATGCATCGCCGGAGATGGGTCTTGGTATTCGTCTGAAGGAGACGGAGGAGATTTGATCGGAGAAGATCTGATCGGTGGAGAGTTGATCCTTAGCGAGTTGATCAGGGAAAGCCGCTCGCTTCTTCCGCTCCAAAAGCCTGTTCCAGTTTCGAATGCGCAGGGTCTGGTGTCACAACCAGACCCTGAGAGTCAGTTCAGGTTTGGTGATTCAAGCTCTGATGGCCGGCCGGAACCTGGTGAGCATTTGTGCTCTGTGACACATATATCACTCCTGTTGAGAATGTTTATCACTCGCAAGAGGGAGCTCAGGGGCCATTCTTGGTAAGTCGTCCTTGGACGGGATCGACGGGTCACATGCACACCTATCCTCTCTTGGTGAATGAGGGGGTGGGTGGACCCTGTCGTGATGCGCCAGAGGGTGGTGTTTATGCTCATCCTTCACGGACGAGGCATTTCTCCGTTTATAAGTTGTAGAACCCGTCCAAGGTCAGTAAGGAGCCCCGACCTGGAGTCGGGGTTTTTTGCTTGAAATGGATTGTCAGAAATGCGGTCACTGCCTGAGGTAAACCTTCTCTGAATTTTCTGGCGGTGAGGGCCAGGGACCATATTCATGAGGTCAGCGCATTTGGCTGATGTTTGAAAGTGATCGGATAACCCTCTCGTCAGCGATGCAAGGTCTCTTAATATTTCGAAACGTTTTCAGAGGATCTGTGTCTTCTTCTTCCGTACGGCAGCAGATGGCCCAGCAAGCTGCTGCTCAGATCGAGGGTGAGCGCTTGGGGCGGGCCGAGCGCCTGAATGGACGCATTGCCATGTTGGGCTTCCTGATTGGTGTGGTCACTGAGGCCATTACAGGCCATGGCATCGCAACCCAGATCGGCTTCGGTGTTTTCGGGGTCGGCTGATGAATGGTTTTGCAGGGAGTATTCAATCGTCATCTGAATCGATCACCCTTCAGATTTTTGGTGCAGCGTTGGTTTGTGGAGAGAATTTGTTTTTGAGACAACTCCAAGAGTGCGTTTTCTGAGCTATGTCAATCGATCAGCGATGTAAAGAACAGCTCAAAGTTGCAGACCAGATGTTCATGGACTTCAAATACACTTCTCCTGGGTCCAGAGAGCAGATCAGGGCGCTCCACACCTTCACCTTTCTGGTGAGCATGTGGGCGGATTTTTTTCTTCAGTCTGAAGCGGTCAGGATGGATGCTGCTCTGGCTATCGAACCGAAAAACTGAATAGAGTATTTAAACAGTTTTTTGATCGTGCGATAGTTTTTAAAAACAGAAGAATTATGGTGGGTACAATTAGAAGAGCTTTTACTTTCCCCGAGAATCTTTTGAATCAATTGGTTTTTTCTGAATCCTCGGTCGCCGTTTAATTGATTGGTATCAGACTTCATATCAATGCGAAGCGAACTTGTTGACTTTTTTAAGCCCCTTCTCCCATTGCCGACTTTGGTTTAAAAATTT
>NYUU01000120.1 GCA_002684175.1 Synechococcus sp. CPC35 | reverse complement strand
CGCTGGCATCGGGATCAGTTGCTGACCTGTGGAACCCAATGCCCCGGGGAGGTCATTCACCGATCCGCCAGCGGGTCGGTCATTGCTTCACTGGCTGACTTCGACACCGGACATCCCAAGGTGCTGATCGAGACGGACCTGCGCAGCCGCCGCATCCCTCTCGATGCGATGTTTGCCGAGGATCTCGCCGGCCTCAAGCGGCTGGCGGCAGGTCGGGAATTCGTTGTGATGGAACGCGATCGTCGTGATCGGTTGTGGTTGGTTGCGATGTCCTCCGATCAAAGCGGTCCGGAATACTGGCTCTGGGATCGTCAGCAACGGGATGGTCGCCGCTTGTTTGCGGTGCAGCCAAAGCTGGAGAGCTATGCACTGGTGCCGATGGAGAGTCTCTCCCTGAAGGCCCGTGATGGTCGTCGCCTGCCGGCTTATCTGACGCGAACTCCAATGGCGGTCGATGCTGCTCCTCAGCCTCTGGTCCTGCTGGTGCATGGAGGCCCCCAGGCCCGTGATTACTGGGGCCTGGATCCCATGCATCAGCTGCTCGCCAATCGTGGCTATCACGTGCTCAGCGTGAACTACCGCGGCTCAACGGGGTTCGGCAAGGATCACCTGCTGGCAGGAGAAGGTGAGTGGTATGGCCGCATGCAGGACGATCTGGTGGATGCGGTGCAGTGGGCGGTTCAGCAGGGATTGGCCGACCCGGATCGGCTGGCGATCATGGGCGCTTCCTACGGCGGCTATGCCGCCTTGTCCGGCCTGACGCGTGATCCCGAATTGTTCGCAGCCGCCGTCGCCCAGGTGGCCCCCTCCAACGTCAGAACCTTGCTGGAGACCATCCCTCCCTACTGGGAGTCGCAGCGCGCGATCATGAACCGAATGATCGGCGTGGGGTCTGTGGACCTTGCATCCATCTCTCCGATCAGTCATGTCGACAGGATTCAGCGGCCTCTGCTGCTCGCCCATGGGGCGAACGATCCCAGGGTGAAGCTCCAGGAGAGCGAATCGATCGCTGCGGCGATGGCACGGCGGAAGCTGCCGATCGATTTCGTGGTTTTCCCCGACGAAGGCCACAGCCTGTCGAACCCTCGCAATGGCCTGGCCATGACCGCTTTGATCGAGCTGTTCCTGCAGCAACATCTCGGTGGCAGAGCTCAACCGCCCGCTCAGGCGCTCAAGGCTTCATCCTTGGAATGGCGCCTGCGCTCCCTCCGGCAACCGCTCAGCCAACGCTGATCCGATGTCAAGCTGGTCGGCCAGCACGGCCAGCTTCAGGCCAACCTCCTGGAGTTCCCTCTCAGCGATCGAACCTCTCACCAGTCCGGCACCGGCGGTCAGATCAAGGCGATGTCCGTGGGAATGGCCGCAACGGATGGCGACGCGCAGTTCGGCATCTCCCGCGCTGTCGATCCAGCCGATCGGTGCGGCATAACAGCCGCGTTCGAAGGGTTCGAGAGCCCTGAGCCAGGCCATCGCTTCGCGCCGGGGCAGGCCCGCCACTGCAGGGGTTGGGTGCAGCTGTTCAGCCACCGAGAGCACAGACCGTTTCGGCATTTCTGCAGTGATCGGAGTGTGCAGATGGGTCAGGTTGCCGTGACGCGCCAGCTGGGGTTGCCGCCTTCTCCAGGGGGTGAGACCGATGCGGCGCAGCTGGTTGATGATCGTTGCAACGACCAGCTCATGTTCCCGTCTGTCTTTGTCGGATCGCAGCAGCTGCTGTCCGTCATCCCCCTTGCCTGCGGTCCCGGCCAGTGCATCGCTGCGCAGACATCGGCCCCGCAGGCTGAGCAGCCGTTCCGGAGAGGCGCCGAAAAAGGCGTCTGCGTGGTTCCTCTGCCAGAGAAACCGGCAGCTTCCGGCCTGCTGGCGCCGCAGCCGAAGCAGCAGTGGAAGGGGATCGAAGGGTGCGGTGAGAGTCATCGACTGGCGCACCGCCAGCACCAGTTTGTGCAGATCACCGTCGTTCACCAGCTGTATGCCGCGCTCGAGTGCACGGCCGTAGCGTTCCTGCCAGGTACTGCAGTCGCTGTTGGCCTGCAGCACCGATTGCGATTCAGGGGCCGCTCCGGCATCGGTGTCGAGCAGTGAGCAGTGCTTCAGCCAGAGCTGCTCGGCGAGCTCACGGACGTCCGCCTGGCTGCTGACGACACCGTTCAACCGCAGCCAGCCGCGTTTCCCCTGGCGGCTGAGCTGCCATCGGGGCAGTACGGCGTGGACAGATGGCGGAGAGGTTCCACTCCGGCGCCGTTCACTGATCTGATCGAAGAACCGGAAGGAGAGCAGCACCCGAGGGCGAGCCTGGGCTGGAGTGTCGGGCCGTGTGTCGGTCACTCGGCTCAGGGTGGAATCAGAGAAGCGCTGGGCGAGTTCAAAGCGGCGTGTCCCGACCAGTTCCAGTTGCTGGCACTGACCTGCAGCCGACAGGCAGAGGCCTGGGGTCCCATCCCAGAGCACCCGGAACGGTTCCTGGCTGGCGAGCTGAGGTAACGCCAGCAGCGGGTCGATCCCCTCCAGTGGCAGGGCCAGACTGAGCACACCCTCCTCGCCATCCATCCTCAACCAGCCTTTGTGGGCGGAGGAGAGAAGCGTGGTGAAGTGAAGATCAGCCGACATCCTCAGCGGATCTGATCGAAGGGACTGCTCAAATGTATGAGTCATCGCCTGGGAGTCACGAGTCCTGTCCATGCCGGAGCAACAGGCTGTCGCATCCCGTTACGCCGCGCGGCGTCATTTGTGGAAGGCCGCCATCAAATGGCCGATGTATTCCGTGGCCGTCATGCCTGTGCTGCTTGCTGCCGGATGGCTGCTCGGAGTGCATGGAACCGTGCGCTGGTCCCACTTGGTCGGATTCCTTCTGGCAGCCATTCTCCTGCTGCTCTGGGAGAACCTCTGCAACGATCTCTTTGACGCCGAGACCGGTGTCGACACCATTGAAAAGCCGCATTCGGTGGTGAATCTCACCGGTCGGCCTGATCGGGTGGCGCAGCTTTCCATCGGCTGTCTGTTTCTTGGCCTTGCGCTGATCGGCTGGCTGGCCTGGTGCAGCCGGTTGGCGGTGCTGGCGCTGGTTCTGCTCTGTTGTGGACTTGGCTACGTCTATCAGGGGCCGCCCTTTCGCTTCGGCTATCGCGGTTTTGGAGAACCTCTCTGCTGGCTGGCCTTTGGCCCCTGTGCCACCGCCGCCGCTCTGCTGGCCCTTCAACCGAAGACGGTTTCGCTGATTCCCACCGGCACGGCCTGGTTGCTGGGAGCTGGCCCCGCTCTGGCCACGACGCTGGTGCTGTTCTGCTCCCACTTTCACCAGGTGACGGAGGATGCGGCCCACGGCAAGCGTTCGCCGGTTGTTCAGCTGGGGACAGCCCGGTCAGCGGCTCTTGTGCCCTGGTTCATTGCGATCACCCTGGCTCTCGAGTGGGTGCCGGTGCTGCATGGTGAATGGCCGCCATCGGTGTTGCTCAGCGGCCTGGGGCTGCCGTCCGCTGTGGCTCTGATCCGGTTGCTTCAACGCTGTCATGACCAGCCGGAGCGGATCCGTTCCTGCAAGTTTCTGGCTCTGCGTTTTCAGGGCTGGAACGGTCTGGGGCTGAGTCTCGGTCTGGCTCTGCCTGTTCTCTGGCGAGGCGGATGACACTGAGGCTGCAGTGCCGGGCGTTCCATTTCGCGTTGCTGCAGCCGCTCCGCACTTCAGCGGGGCGACTGCAGCAACGCAGCGGTTGGTTGCTGCGTCTGGATCGTGGTGAGGGATGTGTGGGCTGGGGGGAGGTGGCGCCCCTGCATCCGGAGCTGCTGAATGAGTGCTGCGCAAGGGTTGCCGCCCTGCCGGACCGGCCATCGCGGCAGCAGCTGGAGGGATTGATTGTCGAGCACTCCGGCGCCCTGGGGTTCGGTCTTGGTGCCGCCCTGGCGGAATTGGATGCGGAATCGGATGCAATGGCGGGCTCCGGCGTTGATGGCTGCTGGCTGGGGGCGCCTGCTTCGGCGCTGCTTTTGCCTGCCGGGCAGCGGATGCTCACGGTGCTGAAGACACTCCAGGAGTCCGGTCTGGATCTGCACGGATGCACTCTCAAATGGAAGGTGGCCACAGAGTCGGATCGAATGGAACGCGGCCTGCTCGAACAGTTGCTTGCGCACCTCCCCGCATCGGCTCGGTTGCGGCTGGATGCCAATGGCGGCTGGGATCGGGCCACCGCCAGCAGCTGGATGCAGGCTCTGCACGGTGATCCGCGCCTGGACTGGTTGGAGCAACCTTTACCCGTCGCTGATCAGATGGGATTGGAGCAGCTGGCTGAGAGGGGGCCAGTGGCGCTCGATGAGTCGCTTCAGCAGCGTCCGGAACTGCGGGAGTCCTGGCAGGGCTGGCAGGTGCGTCGGCCGTCCGTGGAGGGAGATCCCCGTCCGCTTCTGCGCGAGCTCCAGGCGGGAACACCGCGGAGGATGCTCAGCACGGCTTTTGAAACCGGTATTGCCCGGCGCTGGCTGCAGCACCTGGCCGCCTTGCAATGGCAGGGGCCCACACCAGCGGCTCCGGGGCTCGCCCCGGGCTGGTGTCCGTCGGGGCCCCTGTTTTCAGAAAATCCTGAAATCGTCTGGGCGGCAGCGCGATGATGGACCATCAAACGCTGGTTGAAGGCCTGAGCAGAGGAGAGTGGGTGCCTTTAGCAGCGGAAGCCTCGGCACTGCCCCTCACGTTGCTGCCTGATGGACCAGGGGTTGTTCTGAGCAGTGGAGGCAGCACGGGTGGGCGACGCTGCTGTCTGCATCCAATCGCCAACCTCGATCTCTCGGCGGCGGCCACCGCAGAATGGCTTGAGGGCATCGGCTTGGATCCGGCTCGCTCGGTGATCTTCAATCCACTCCCCCTGACGCATGTCAGTGGACTTCTTCCGTGGTGGCGGTCCCGTGCCTGGGGCGTGTCCCACCAGCGTCTGGAGCGGGATCTGATGAAGTCTCCCTCCGCATTGCTGGAGCGCTGCCGCGCGGTGGACGGATGGCGGCAGGGATCGGCGCTTCTGTCCCTGGTGCCAACTCAGCTGGCGCGGCTGCTGGCCCATCCCGACGGAGTGGCAGCCCTTGAACGCTTCTCTGTGATCTGGGTCGGCGGTGCTGCACTGCCCGAAACCCTTTCAGATCGCGCCAGATCGGCGGATCTTCCCCTGGCCCCTTGCTATGGGGCCACGGAAACAGCTGCGATGGTTGCGGCCTTGCCTCCGCAACGCTTCCTTGCGGGTGAACGCGGCTGTGGGGATCCTCTGCCGGATGTGGAGCTGCGGGTCACGACCGATGGATCCCTGGACGTGCGCACCCAGCGTCATGCCCTGGCCGGCTGGTGTCCCGATCAGCCCGATCAGTTGCAGCGACTGGTGGATGGCAGTGGTTGGTGGCGCTCGGGTGATCGGGCGACATTGCGTCCTGGGCTGGAGATCCTGGGGCGTCGTGACACCGCCATCCATTCGGGTGGCGAAACCGTATTCCCGGAGCAGTTGGAGGCCCGTCTTCAGAGGTTCATCCAGCGCAGCTGCCTTCCTGTGCAAGCGCTGCTGCTGCTCGGGGAGGACGATCCTGAGTGGGGGCAGAGGCTGGTGGCACTGGTTCGAACCTCTGATCCGACCGGGCTGCAGCAGTTGCAGCGCCACACCGACTCCTGGCCTGTCGCTGAGCGACCCCGTCGCTGGCTGAGCTGTCCTGATCTGGAGCCGTCTGCAGAAGGGAAATGGCAGCGGCGCCGTTGGCGTGAGTGGCTAGAGCGGCTGGATCTGTCCGACGGCTGAGGCCTCCAGCCAGCGATCAATGGGCTCCGGCAGGGCACAACGCCGACGTGATTCGGCGTTGATCGCCGCATGACGCAGGCAGCCGCTGGCCACCTCCCTGTCCTGAAGCTGCAGCCGACTGATCACCTCGAAACAGCCGATGTCCAGTTTCCGCGGTTCCAGTCGGATCACCAGGTGATCCCCGATCTTCAGCGGGGCCCGGAAGTCGGCATGGCAGTGAATGATCGGCAGGGCGATATCGGGCTGGTTGTCGCGCCCACCGGGGAAAATGCTTCCTGCTGCGAGACCGAAGCGCTCGAGACTCTCCTCCCAGGCCTGATGGCACCACCCCAGCAGCTGTTGAAAATGCACCACGCCTGCGGCGTCGGTGTCGCTGAAGCGAACGCTCCGACTGATCTCAAGCCAGGCATCACTGTTCATCGGTTGCAGTTGTCGCGACTGGGCAGGACTGTCACCCTTGCATCGTTACCGGTGGAACCATGGCAGCGCCGCTCGCTTTCGAACAGCCCTCAATCGACAAGGCATGGCAAGCCTTCCTGCAGCACATCCCTGTCTTTGTGGTGATCTATCTGGGCACGCTGGTGTTCACATTCCTCGGTTTTGCGATCTATTTCGGAATCGTGTTGATCGCGGCAGGGGCCTCCGGTGGCAACAGCGATGCAGCCCTGAGTCTCGCAACCGCGCTGGGCCAGATTGCTCAGTTTCCATTTTCCCTGATCACCAGCCTGCTCAGCGTTCTGATCGTCGCCGTTCCAGCGCTGTTCTACGAACAGGGAGAGGTGGTGACGATTGGGGCGGCATGGCAGCTTGTGATTGGTCGTTTCTGGCGTTACCTGCTGGCAGGAGTCTTTTTCTCGGTGGTCATGACCATCGGATTCGTCTTCTGCATCCTGCCCGGCATCGCCGTTGCTCTGGTGACCCCTGTTTATGTCAATCGCATTTTCGTCACCGAAATGACCATCGGTGAGGCGTTCTCCCAGTCATTTCAAATTGTTTACCGCAGCGAGAACGGGTTGAGCTTTGTTGGCCTCGAGGTGCTCACCGGACTCTTTGCTGGCTTTCTCACCCTTCTGACCTGCGGTCTGGGGGCTTTCGTCTTCGTTCCAATGGCGAGCTTCTATCTGCAGAATGTCGCCTACAACCGAGGTCTTCTGCGCTGACTCATTCGCTGGGCCAGGCTCCAAAGCCGAGACGCAGCAACCAGTAGATCATCAGCAGGCCTCCTGACAGCAGCAATGGCTCAGACCTGATCCCTCTTGGAATCAGACGTTTCTGGCGAAGAGAAAGCACGGTCCAGCCGATCAGCCCAGCTGCCGTAAGGGGACCGAACAGGTGCCATTGCAGTGATCCATTGAGATCACCGGTGAGGGCTGAACTTGTGGCCCTGGTGAGGAAACATGTGGGGCAAGGAATTCCTGTGAGGGCTCTGAGCGGGCAGCTGATCCCCGGCAGGTGCGGATGCATTCCCTTCAGCCAGAGCGAGCCGGTGAGCGTCAAGGGAAGCAGGTATCCCGTTCGCTGCATCTGTTGAAGAAATCGATTCAACGGATCGACATCGCATCAATGCTCGCCACAGTCTGTTGAGTTCTGAGCCGGTCGTCCGTGGAAGCTCTCATCCGTTTTCTGTTGGCGGATTATGCGCTTTGGACCCTGATCCTTGCCCTGTTGCTGGGTGCACTGCAGACCCGCCATCAATGGCAATGGAGCCGCTGGGCAGAAGCCTCGCTGCTCTGGATCGCCTTCTGGGTGCTGGGCGTGGCAGGGGTGTACGGCTTCATCATTCACATCGCCTTCGGAGAGTTCGCGGCTCAGCAGATCGGCTGGCCGAACAGCCCCTTTCAGAACGAGGTGGCCTACGCCAACCTCACGATCGGGATTCTGGGCCTGAGCAGTTTCTGGTACCGGAAGCGGGATTTTCTGCTGGCGGCGATGGTGGCCTACGCAAGCTGGTTCTTTGCTGACGGGGTCGGTCACGTGGTCTCGTTGCTGAGGGACAGTGACCTGGCACCGGGCAATGCAGGCACGATTCTCTACACCGATCTGCTCACACCGGTGCTGGTGGTGATCCTGCTGTGGCTCAGTCGCAGGGAACGCCGTCGGCTGAGTTGACAGTCATTTTTTATTTGATCAACAATCAACAATCAACAATCAACAATCAACAATCAACAATCAACAAT
>NYUU01000119.1 GCA_002684175.1 Synechococcus sp. CPC35 | reverse complement strand
GATTCGGCTGGAAATGTGATCAGGAAAAGAGGAGTTTTTTGTCCTCAGGGTTATACTGAACGTCTCAATATCGGCTATTGTCAAGAGTGGAGTAAGACGTCTGGCAAGGAGTCCGGCAGTAAAGATCTTATAAAAAAGAGAGGAATATTTTGCCCCTATGGATATAATGAAGATCTAAGTACAGGTTACTGCAAGCGATGGTCGGAAGCGGCCGGTAAGGTTATTAAAAAGGGAAAGAAGACGTGCCCTTATGGCTACAGCGAGCAGCTTAATACGGGGTATTGCAGAAAGTGGTGATGATGAGGCGCATATAGCTCTGATTGTCTCCTCTCCCTCCACATCTTGTCCCGAGTTTCAGCGGGCTCGATCGGATTCATTTCATCCCACTGCTCCTTGCCTTCCGCTGCTCGATGCCTTCAATCGCCCGATCCACTGATTGATCATTCGCTGGTGATGGAAGCTAACGATCAGTAACGGATCTCGAACCAGTCATTGCCTGTGATTGGCAACTGGCTTGGTTTCACCTTCAGCACCCTGGCGTCTGGGGGTCCCTTTTCACACCAGGCCCGAAGTTCCGATATGGCAAGTGGCGCTCCTTCCACCTGAACCTCGACGCTTCCATCGCTCAGATTGCGCACCCAACCCTTCAAGCCAAGATCGATGGCACGTCGGCTGCAGCTCGAGCGGAACCCCACTCCCTGCACATGGCCCACAATCACCAAGCGCCAGCGCTCCGTGAAGGCGTGGAGCCGAACAGGCTCCTGCCGTGTCACAAAACGGTTGGTGATCGATTCACTGCGGCTTCGAGTGCGTCGCGCCATCGGCAGCAGATCGTCGAACAGCTGGCCCAGTGCAGGTGAACCCAGCTCGCGTGAAGCGTCTGATCTCCCCATCCTTCCGAACGTGGATTGACTTTCCAGCCCTTAATGTCCCACAGCACAGTCCGATCTGTCTCAGGACGATTGGTCTGCAGTTCCCATCGATGGAACTCGTGTCCTGTCAGGGTCTGATTGCGCCGCACGAGCAGACCATCACGCTTGGGAGACAGTTGGCGGTAGCCCACCTGCAGAGTGCTTTTTCGGGCCGTGAACGGGAGTATGGATGCCATCGGATGGGCCATTCCCTCGGGGTCCGTGAGCTCCTGTCCGAGCAGCAGCATCCCGCCGCATTCGGCATAGACCGGATGCTGTTGTACGAAGCTTCCGAGTGAGGTGAGACTGCGTCGGGCCTGGCTCAAGCGTGCTGCATGCAGCTCCGGAAATCCGCCCGGAAGGATCAAACCTTTTGCCTCTGCCGGAATCGGCTCATCGTCCATTGGACTCCAGTTCAACATCGGCATTCCCAGGTGTTCGAGCAGCTCTTCTGTTTCGCGATAGCGGAAATGGAAGGCGTCATCTCTCGCGACGGCAACCGGCAATGAGGCCGCAGCACTGGCGGGGATCGAGGCAAGAGGGGAGCAAGCCGATGCCGGCGCCTGAAGCAGCGGCTGCAGACGATCGAGATTCAGATGCCGCTCCGCCAGCGAGGCCCATACCTCCCGGCGCCGATGCCGCTGCTCGAGTTCATGGGCAGGAGCCAGACCGAGATGCCTGCTGGGTAATGTCAGTGCATCGGTGCGGGGCAGGCAGCCCAGCAAAGGAATGTTTTGCCTTGCAAGCACTTCGGTCAGAAGCTCCCGGTGCCGTTCGCTGCTGACTCGATTCAGCACCACTCCAGCCAGGTTCAGGGTTTTGTCATGGTCATGAAAGCCTTGCACCAGCGCGCCCAGAGAGGCGGCCTGGCCTCCGGCGTCCACCACCAGCACCACGGGTAGATCGAGCAGACGTGCCACTGCTGCTGTACTGCCTTTTTCGCTGCTCCCGATGCCATCGAACAGGCCCATCACTCCTTCCACCAGGGCCAGTTCGGCCTCTCCTCCGTAGCCCCGGTAAGCCCGCTGCACCCAGTCGGTCCCGCAGAGGGTCGGATCCAGGTTTCGGCATGGCCGATCCGAGACGCTGCTCAGCAGCTGAGGATCGAGATAATCGGGTCCAACCTTGAACGGCTGGATGCTCAATCCTTTTTGACGGGCCCAGCTCAGCAGAGTGAGGCTGACAAGTGTCTTACCGCTGCCGCTGGCCGGTGCTGCGATGACAACGGCCATGGCATCGGTTCCGCTTCAGGTCAGCAGCCTGGCAGCCAGCGGAGCCGCTGCAGCAAGCAGTGGGGTGGTGCTGTCATGTCCTCCACCGAGCAGCCTTGCAACGTCCATCTCAGGAGAGGCGTGCTGCACAGGTACAACATCTTCATGCAGCTCCATGCTGGCCATGCCACCGGCTTCAAGACGCATGCAGCCCCCTGATTCGGCGCAGAGAATCACGCAGACCCCCTGCCCGTTCTCAGGCTGGGAAATCAGTCGCAGCCCAACCATCTGGCCGGCATGGACGCTGGGCTGCCCGACGGGAACCGACATCAGCCGGAACCCGACCTCCGTTCCGTCAGGACGATTGAAGCGGGCAGCGATGCCGTTCTCGATCGCTTCGGATCCCACCAGCTCCCAGGAGAGTCGATCGGCGATCCAAGCAGCAAGCAGCAGTCCCTGCGCTGGGTGATGCCCTTCCACATCGATGTCCATTTGCGTGACGTGACTGAGGGCATCACGTCGTTCCGGCGGGTCGAAAACCATGGCAAGGGTTTCACGCCAGCTGCGAAGACGCAGCCAGTTGAGGTCGTTGACCGCCTGGCCAGCCTCCACCCGGCTGCGCAGCAGCTCCAGGCAATGGTGAGGATCGCCAACGGAGGTGTCGATGATCAGCCGTCGCGGGGAACGGGTGAGCCGCTCCATCAGCTTCGGTGATTCATCGAGAGAACCGTTCCACCAAACCCATGCCGGCATCGATGGAGGGAGGAGGGGCTCCAGGATGCCCATTCCGTCCTGCAGGGCCGTGTCGTCTCCCCGAAGCACCACCACATCGCCGCAGGCTGTGGTTCCGCCACCTTCCTCGGGAAGTGGGCAGTAGGCCGCGACCAGGGTTTCGAGACTGTGGCCGGCGTCGATCGTCGGGGCCAGGGTGATCAGACGACGGGGCATCAGTGCGCTCAAGGCCGGATCGATGTACTGACCGCGTAGATCCTCGGCGTTGTGATCTCCCTCGAATCGCGACACAGCGCTGCTGACATCGTCTGACAGGGGGGGCGTGCTGTGCGGGAGATTTGCATCGCTGACCGCCTGGCGTCCGGCGGCGATGAGCTCATCGGTTTGCTGACCGGTGATTGGGCCCTGGAGGCGACCGCTGCGGACCAGTTGCTGTTCGGCCCAGGTTGGCTGCCAGATCAGCAGACAGAAGGTGTTGGCTCCTGATCCTGTATTGCCCTGCTGTTCCGTCGACCAGAGCTGCTCGAGGTAGGTGGGTACCTCGGAGGGAGCCAGTTCAAGGGGGGTTTGCAGGGTGAGCTGTGGGGACATGGTGCGGATGGCGAAGGGCGCGTCGAACTCGGCTCAGATGGTTTGTATTGCAGGGTGCGCTTTCAGGGGCGACGCCAGAGCAGCCCATCGCGGGCCAACAGTGCATCAGCGGCGGCTGGTCCCCAGGTCCGCGATTCATAGGGATGGATCGGCAGTTGCCAGGGGCTGTCTTCGATCAGCTCCAGCAGAGGGGTATACAACCGCCAGGCCGCTTCAACCTCATCGCTGCGGGTGAACAGTGTCGGATCGCCGAGCATTGCATCGGCGAGCAGGCGTACATAGCCCTCATCCGATGGTTCTCCGAAGGATTCGTCGTAGGAGAACTCCATGTCGATCGGGCGGCTGCGCATCCCGGATCCAGGAGATTTGACTTCGAAACGGAATTCAGCGCCCTCATCCGGTTGAATCCGCAGGATGAGCTGGTTGGCTGTCGGGCCTCCGGTGGCTGCATCAAAGAGATGAACCGGTGCCTCCCGGAAGGTGAGCACCACCTCACTGAGACGCTTCGCCAGACGCTTCCCTGTCCTGACGTAGAAGGGCACCCCCTGCCAGCGCCAGTTGTCGATGAACAGCTTCATGGCGACGTAGGTCTCCGTGGTGCTGTTTGGGTCAACTCCGGGTTCCTGTCGGTAGCCGGCCAGGGGTGATTCCTTCGAACCACCGGGACCGTACTGGCCTCGGATGCAGCAGTTCCAGGGCTCCAGTTCATCGGCCAGACGAGCGGCCTGCAGCACCTTGGCCTTTTCATTGCGGATCGCTTCCGGGTCAAATCGTCCCGGAGGCTCCATTGCTGTGATGGCCAGCATCTGAGTGAGATGGTTCTGCACCATGTCCCTCAGGGCTCCCGAGGTTTCGTAGTACCCGGCGCGTTCCTCGACACCGACTGTTTCCGACGTTGTGATCTGAACGCTGGAGATGTAATTGCGGTTCCAGATCGGTTCGAAGATTGTGTTGGCGAACCGCAGAACCATGATGTTCTGAACGGTTTCCTTGCCGAGGTAGTGGTCGATCCGGAAGATCTGGTTCTCCTGGCCACAGGTCTGCACAACACGGTTGAGGGCCTGGGCACTGCCGTAGTCGCGTCCGAACGGCTTTTCGATGACCACTCGACTGCGTTTCGGATCCTTCAGCAGACCGGCATCGGCCAGGGCACGGCAGCCGCTTGCATAGAACTTGGGGGAAACGGATAAATAGAAGGTGCGATTCCCATGGGTGGCGCACTGCTGATCGACCTGTTCAAGGCGTCCTCCGAGACGCACCACATCTTCTGGTTTCTGCAGATCCACCGGTTCGTAGAACAGCTTTACCGCGAACTGTTCCCAGCTGCTGGGATCCTCCTTGATCTTCTCGGCCATGGCCTCAGCCATCTTCCCTCGGAATTCCTCATCACTCCATGGGCGACGGGCGCAGCCCAGCACAGCGAATTCACTCGGCAGGCGTCGCTGCTTGAACAGCTCGAACAGTGCCGGCACCAGTTTGCGGTGGGTGAGGTCGCCGCTGGCACCAAAGATGACCAGGCACTGCGGTGCGATGACACGCTCATGACGGAGTCCAACCCGAAGCGGATTGGTGATCGTGGCGACCATGGCGCTCTGAGGCTTCTGCCGAAGGTTTAGGCACGGAAGCGGAAATGGACAGTGCTCAGGACAGTCCGAAGGGGTTTGCTGTCGCTTTTGTTGTCAAGCCAAAAAAAAAGCCCCCCCGAAGGATGGGCTGTATGGAGGTTTTCCTCTCGCAGAGTTTCAGTAGGTCTCCACGTTCCAGCGATGGGCTTTCTTGAGTTTGGGGCGAAGTTCGGACCAGTCGATTCCCTTTGCGGCTGCAGCTGCTGTCATGGCCTCGTCGATTCCGGGTTCCATGCCTCGGAGACCACATAAGTAGATGTGAGTCTTTGGGTCCTCGATCATCGTGAAAATCTCGTCAGCATGTTCGAGAACGCGATCCTGGATGTACATCCTTCCGCCTTTGGAATTCTGTTGTTCGCGGCTGATCGCCTTGGTGTAGCGGAAATTATCTGGAAATTCTTTCTCGTAATGAAGGAAGTCTTCGTCGTACAGAAGATTTGCTGTCTTCGGGGCTCCCATGAACAACCAAGCCTTGCCCTTGAAGTTCCAACCGTTGGCTTTGCGCTCACGGGATTCGAACATCCTGCGGATGTACGTGCGCATCGGAGCGATTCCTGTACCGGTCGCGAGCATGATGATGTTTGCTTCTTCGTCGTCCGGCAGCAGCATCTCCTTGCCGACCGGACCGGTGATCTTGACGCTGGAGCCAGGCTCGATGTCGCAGAGATAGGTGGAGCAGACCCCGAAGATCTGCTCTCCTTCATCATTCTTGTATTCGAGTTGACGCACACACAGTGAGACGGTGTCGTCCTCGTAGTTATCCCCGTGTCGTGTGCTGGCGATGGAGTAAAGCCTCATTTTGTGAGGCTTGCCCTTCGCATCGGTTCCTTCGGGAATGATGCCGATGCTCTGACCCTCGACGTATTGCAGCTTTGGATCAGCTTCGGAGAGGTCAAAGGTGATGTGCTGGACGCGTCCGATGGCACCATCCTTCACCAGAGAGTAATTGTCCTTGACTTTTCCCAAGTAAGGATTCTTTGGTTTGTAGGTGTTGACCGGGACGTCTCCGTGGGGCTTGGCTTTGGGGGCAGTGGACGTCACTTTTTTCTTTGTGGGAGCAACTTTGGCGACGTCTGGCACGGGATGTGATTCATTGCCGTTGGTTGCGGCAGGAATCTGCTCACTGACAGGCGTCACACTGACAATTTTGGCCCCGCTCGCACCCAATTGTTTGAAAAGTGCTGAAAACTGGTTCATTGCCACTGTGTGGGTCTGAAACACGGAAGGGCGGGAACCGGCCTGTGGACCACTGGCCACCACAGTGAACAGACAAGAATCGGACTGACCTGCTGCTGCCAAGGACACCCGCATCGAGAAACTCCTGTTTAAGTGGCGAAACTATAGGCGTGGCCTTGGATTTATCAGGATTTGGTTGCTATTCAGAACAGAAGCCGTGGTGACCTTGAAGACTTCCGTAAAATCAATCAGTTCTCCACCAACCGGGGCCGGGGCATTTTGGTTCCTCCACAAACACTGTTTCAGGGTGGACGTCGTGTTGCGGCTGATACAGCTGCAGCCGATCCGATCGAACAGGTGATGGAACGGTTGCCTCAGGGGACCCGGCGACTTGCAGTGCAAGTGAGAACAAAT
>NYUU01000118.1 GCA_002684175.1 Synechococcus sp. CPC35 | reverse complement strand
AGAAGGTTTGTTAGAGATTTAGTTAAAGACAAAGCAATGTCTACTATGGTAAATTGCAAAAGACAGATTGAACTATTTGACCAAATGGGTTCAGATGCAAAGATATCTCTGATTGTACAGGGTCAAGACCTATCATCATATAAAGAATACATTGAAACTATTGTGGGTGGAATGACTAACGATGAGTTATCAAAATGTACTGGTATATCATTATCATCTGCATGTTCTGGTATCGGATTTACAAATCGTGCAGAAATGATTTATGCAGTCAAAGAGTTTGACATTCCTATGGAACTTAAAGAAAACATTCACTTGTTGGGTGTAGGTTCACATGAAATGATGATACCATTTTTTGTATCACCAAACTACTTTGATTTTGTAAAGAATGTATCTTACGATTCATCTACCCAAGCAAACTCATGGTTCTTTTCCAGATATCGAGACAAAGACTGGAACAATATCGATATGGATAGTCCAGCTAGAACTAAGAAGTCAAAAGAAGAACTTTATAAAACACAACTTGTACCAGTATTTGCAGACTTATATGAGTCAAACAAAAGTGCATTCCAACAATTCGGTATCAATGATTTCGATTTCTTGATACAAGAATCTACAAAATGGAGTGACAAGAATGTAGAGAAGAATAGATTATACAACTCAGACATAGGACTTGATGGTTCTAAACTACTACCATTCTTCAATCAAATGCAAGTAGTAGAACACTTCATGGACTGGGTAAACAAGTATGTTCAAGACCCAACTCTAACTAATTCAAAAGGTCTTGCATCGATACAAAGTTATGACGATTTTCTAAATCATTGGTTACCACTACAAGGTAAACAAGATAAACTAGAAGAACATTTTTCTAATACTTTAGATGGATTTTTTGAGTGAACTATCTTCAAGAAATCTTAGGATACACAGAAGATGAAAATAAAGTATGTGTAAAATGTGATGAAAGTAAACACATAACAGAGTTTGGTCATAGAGCATTCAATAAAGGAGACATTCCACAGACTTATAACTTTTGCAAATCATGTGCAAAAATACAATCTACTGCACTTAGAAAGATGAAAAAGACTATTCCTTTTCCAGATAAAGATTATGAATGTCCTGGCTGTCAAATGACAGAAAAGAAAATACTGGACAAATGGAAGTCTTTCCAGTATACTAATAGAAGTAAAACAGTTTGGAGATTAGACCACGACCACAACAATTTAACACCAAGAGAGTATCTTTGTGATTATTGTAACAACACTGTAGGTCGTTGTGAATCTCCTAAAACTCTTCGTACTCTTGCAAAGTACTTAGAAAAATATGGAGTAAATGATGAATCCCTTTGATTTTGTAAATGCAGTAACCTATACCAAGAAAGATATCATGGTAGATGAGGTTGCAGATAAAGGTTATTCAGCATTCCTTACCAACAAAAGTCTTAGTTATCACCAAGACTGTATCATGTATGTTAACGAAATGAACTCGAAGTCTCACCTAGATTCGACTCTTCAATTTCATTATTTCCTAAATACTCTTAGAAAAAGAAAAAGGTTCTCCAAATGGAGTAAACCTAGAGTATTGGAAGATATGAAAGTCATCCAAAGTTATTATGACTGTTCGATATCTAAAGCAGAAGAATATTCTAAAATTCTAACTGCAAAGGAAATAAAAATTATGAAAGAGAGAATGAAAATAGGTGGGAGACAGTAATGAGTTACGACCTCTCCAACATGGTAGAGGTAGAGTTAAAACAACAGGATGATTTTTTAAAAGTTAAAGAAACCTTAACACGAATCGGTGTTGCATCCAGAAAAGAAAAAATACTTTACCAATCTTGCCACATACTTCACAAAAGAGGTAGATACTATCTCGTACATTTTAAAGAATTGTTTTTACTAGATGGTAAAGATAGCTCTCTAATTGAATCTGATATCGGTAGAAGAAATGCAATTGCAAAACTTCTAGAAGAATGGGGATTACTCAAGGTTATATCTAATAACCATCAAGACCCAATAGCACCAATGTCCCAGATAAAAGTCCTTCCACATAAAGAAAAATCTGAATGGGATTTGATTCCAAAGTACAACATTGGAGTAGTTAACAAGTAATGTTTAAGATATTAACAATCCTATTTAAGGTTGTTCTTATGATACCATATGTAAAGAATCATCCTAAAATACTACAAATAGATAAGTACTTAGAAGAAAAAATAGGTCTTGATATAATCAAACAAGAATTGAAGTGGTTTGAAAAACATCCACTTTTAGAAGAGCGTATTAAATCTCTCGAAGAAGACCTTGACGATTTATACAAGAAAGTAAATTCTAAGTAAGAGATTTTCTAATAACTTTATGGAGCCTACCACATTTCATGAAAGAATGAATCTTCTTCCATATTGACCTATCAGTTGTATCATTAAACAGAATGTACCATCCTACGATACCAAATGGTAACGAAAATAATACTAGTATATTAATTAAATTCATATGTATATTTAGTCACACAATTGTCACAATTCTGTAACATACTAGACAAATATATTATTAAAATTTAAATTGTTATAAATACTCATACTATGCCAGTTAAGTATAAACCTACCCAAAAAGTGATGCAAAGAGGAACTAAAAAAGTTACTACTACACATTACTACATGAAGACTCAATCTCTGAAAGAGTTATTAGAATGTTATAATAATGATAACACTAAACCAAAACTCAAGCAAAAGGTGAAAAACGAGTTGATTAGAAGACAAGGTAAGGGTCTAGTTAATATAGTTACTAGAGATACTTCTGGAAATCTAGCTGAGTTTAAATAGAGGAGTATTAATAAATGGATATTAATTTCATTAAGGAATACATGAAAGGAAGACTAGGAGAGTTGTCGTCATTAGATGGTACTGTTATAGTTGGAATTTCACTTGGAGTACTATTACTTGGCCCAGTGGTCAAATGGTTGGCATGGGCAGGACTTGTCTATGGAGCCTATCGTATACTCAAAGCCGACAGTTAATGTCGAATTAACTGATTCTGCAATTTCTAAGTTATTAGAAAGAACAGCAGAAAAAGGTGTGTCTGGAATCAGACTAGGAATCACTGGTGGTGGATGTGGTGGATATGAATACATATTTGACTACAACACTACCTCTGAACCTAACGACCAAATACTAGATTTTGGTAAGTTCACAATTCATATTGATGCAACATCAATACCTTACCTCAATAACATGACACTTGATTATGTTAAGTCTGGAATAAACGAAGAATTCAAATTTATCAACCCAAATGTAGAAGCTACATGTGGGTGTGGTGTCTCTATGACATTTTAATTTGGTAATATTACCATTTTAAGACCTCTCAAAGTATAAATACTTACGAACAGGAGAGATTATGTCATTATTAAACTTTATGAGTGAAGTGGGTGTACCTATATTTGGTGCAGTCGTCATGGCATTTTTTATCTTTCTGAGTATGAAATATATCTTTGATTCTGTAATTGGACAGATAAAAAGTACTGAAAATATAATTAAAATGTTGGAAACTCGTGCATCGGTCATGAATAACGACATATTACGAATCGATTTACTTGTTAGTAGTGCATTAGAGTTGACACCACCTATTGATAGGGTTGCAAGAGCAGAAAACTTTGTGGAAGATGGAAAAATCGATGCAAGAAGAGACTAATGGACAAAATTGCACAAATAATTGCAGAGTTCGGATTCCCAGTCGCAATGGCATTGGGGATGGGTTACTTCATATATTTTACATGGAAGTTTATAACTGTAGAAGTTAAACCAGCATTGGGTCGTATGTTTGCAAGTTCCATCAAACTTACTGACCAGTTAAGAATGTTAGACCAAGATATGATTAGACTACAACAGAAAATCAATGTGGTTTTAGAATATCGTGAGAGACAAAAACTTATTGAAGACCAAGCAAATTTATTAAACTTGGAACAAAAGGAAAAGGATGAAAGAAGAAAGAAGAATAAAGAGTAGTTTAGAATTACTTACATTAGTATTTGTTTTTTTCATAGTAATAATTGGGTTAATACCAAATGCAAATGCAGATGAGATAAAACATAAATTTAAAAACCCTAGCTTTAGTGGGATAGGGACTGCATCCCATTATCTTACAGTAGAAAATCAAGAGTTCTCGCGTAAGAAAGAAATCGAGGATGCACTTGCAGCTGCAAAGAAAGCTGCAGAAAGAGAAGCAGATAATACAACGCTTGCAAAATTTATTAGAAACCTTGAAAGCCGTATCTATGCTCAAATGGCAAAACAATTAGTTGAATCTATGTTTTCAAATGACCAAGGTGTAAGATTTGGTTCATTTGTTTTAGAAGGTTCTACAGTTACATATGAAGTTATTACTAATGTAGATGGTTCAGAGTTTATTAGAATGACTATTGTTGCAGAAGATGGTTCATCAACAGTCATAGAAATACCTATCGGTACAGGATACTTCGGAGGCGATGGGTCAGATGGTTCTGGAGATGGGGGCTAAGAATGAAATGGTTTCTTATATTAACCCTCTCAATACTTACAGGATGTGCATCATTTCCTAAGTGGTCAGAAAACCCAGCAGATTGTGCATATGAAACTGGTAAGTATAGTGAAGGTTGGAAAAAAGATGTTGTTACAGGTGTTGCAAAAGCATGGACACGAAAGTATATTTGTGTCGAATCACCTCATGCAATTAGACTTCCAGCTTACATAGATTTATTAAATCTACCACCAGCAAAAGAAAAACCCATTGTAGCAGTTTATCAATTCAATGACTTAACAGGTCAAAGAAAACAATTAGATTCTTATGCATCTTTTTCTACAGCAGTAACCCAAGGGTCTAGTGCAATGTTGATAGATGCATTAAAAAGTGCTGGTCAAGGTACATGGTTCAGAGTTGTTGAAAGAACAGGTCTAGACCATTTGGTTCGAGAAAGGCAGATTATTCGTTCTGCAAGACAAGACTTTGCAGAGGCAAAGGGAGAAGAACCAGTAGGAATTGCACCACTCTTATTCGCAGGAATGATTATAGAGGGTGGCATAATTGGGTATGATACTAATCTCAAAACTGGTGGGCGAGGCGCACGAACACTAGGCATTGGTTTTAGTAAACAGTATCGTCAAGATGCTGTAACAGTCTCTATTAGAGCTATATCAGTTCTAACAGGAGAAGTTTTGTTGAATGTCCAAACTCGAAAAACAATATTGAGTTATGGTTCTGGAGGCGATGTATTTAGATTCATCGAAGAAGGAACACAATTAGTGGAAATCGAGGATGGAGTGGGTAATAATGAGTCGGTGACATACGCAACACGAAGTGCTATTGAGGCAGGAGTGTTGGAATTAATATACCAAGGACACGATAGAGGTTTTTGGGTAATAGACGAGGGACATCGACATCCTCACCAAGTTGGTGATGTCAACGAACTACATGAGTGGTACGATGAAGTCAGTAAGGTGACAGGAAACGATGACAAACCTCTCGAAGGGGAAATAAATGAATAAAAAACTTTTAAGTTTAATCTTTTTAGGATTTTTGTCGACTAATATTCATTATTTACATGCAGACGATAACGAAATTAGAATAGACCAAAGTGGTGACACGCTTACTTTATTAATAGACCAAATTGGTTTTGGGAATGTTATATCTCAAACTAATGCTGGTGACGATAAAATGGTTATCACAGGTACTACTTTAAGTTTCAACATTGACCAAATCGGAAACAGCAATAAAATATTTGGGCCAGTGATTGCAGATACAAGTACATATCTGTATTCTACAACTGGTGATTCAAATGTTATGGATTGGAATATAGGAGCATCTGGTTCATCCGATGATTCTAATTACAATATAGTTGTGACTGGTGATTCAAATACATGGGATTTAGACCAAGGATACGCGTTTAGTGCAGAAAGACTAGACCTAGATGCTATAGTAATTGGTAACTCTAATGTTTTTGATTTAGATTTTGAGTCTAATGATAATACATGGAACTGGTCGGTGACTGGTGGTTCAAACAACATCAATACTTTACAGAAAGATGGTAGTCAGACTATGACAGTTGAATGGGTCGGAGATAGTGGTGATGTTGATATAAATCAAGTGAGTGGCACATGTGTAAGTGGTGCTGGTAATGGGTGTTCAACACCTAATGCAACCATTGTTTTAGATGTGGATTCTGATAATGCAACAGTTACAATCAACCAAAAAGATTCTGCTAACGATAGTTAGTCTATTGACTTTTATGGGGTCGGTTCAAGCTGACTCCATAGGAGACATAGTAGAATCCACAGGAATTGGTGGAATTGTACGAAATAATGAAACAATATCCAACGAAGTAGGTTCAGACATACTTTTATATGATGAAGCAAGGACTGTTAATGGTCGAATGTTAATTGAGTTTTTAGATAAAGAAGAACTTGCATTAACAGAACATACTAAAGTCTATATTGATGAAGTTTATTATGACCCTAATCCATCATTGTCTAAAATGTCAATTAGGATGGCACAGGGTACAGCAAGATTTGCCTCTGGTAATGGAAAGAAAATAAACAAAGCAAATATTGCAATTACAACACCCACAGCACAGATAGCTATAAATGGGACAGATTTTACAACTACAATTGATGAACTTGGAAGGTCACTTGTAGTTTTACTGCCAGATGATGATGGTAATGCATCTGGAGAAATAGTAGTTAGTAATGAAGGTGGTGAGATGGTTTTGAATGAACCATATCAAGCAACAATGGTTTCTAGTTTAGAAACACCACCAACAAATAAAGTAGTTATTAACAATATTACACCATCAATGATTAACAACATGTTTATCGTTAATCCACCTCAAGAGGTGAAACAGGCAATCCAAGAACAAGTACAAGATGACCTTAATGATGATAAAGGTGTTCTTGATGTAGATTTTTTAGAGTTCAATGAACTAGAAAAAGACATAGATGACTATGCAGAAGAAGGTGATGAGTATTCATCTTTAGATATAGATGCATTGAATGTAGATTTCTTAACAGATGTATTAGATGTAGTAGAGGCACTTAACAAAAGAATAAAGGGGTCTTCAAGTGCAAGTACATCTGGACAGATAGGTGCATTTAGAGTTGATGGTGCAGTCCAAGGACTAAACCAAGATTCACAATACAATGTCTTTATTGAGGATGAGAAGTTAATTTTCTTTAGAGATGTAAATGGAGTTATTGAGATTGCATTTGGGGATGGTGCAAATGTATATTTTGAAACAATAGTAGAAGGTTACGAAGGAGTAATCACAATAGGAGATGGAGATGATTCGACAATTATTATTAATCAGTCTAATTAGTGTAAGTATGTCTGCAAATGCAGGCCCAACCGATGACAACCATATTCATGTAGAACAAGTTGGTGGTGGTGATGACCTATCTCTTACAATATCACAAATAGGATGGGGCAACACAATTGAGTTCTCAGCAGACCATTCTGGTAATATATTTAATCTATCTCAAACAGGAAATGGTAATTCTATTTCTTGGGTATCTTATTGGGGTTCTGGAAAATCATGGGGTGGTGATGTCGATGGAACAAACAACAATGAAGCAGTGATACAAATCGGTGGTGCAACATATGGTAGACATATATGGGGTAATAGTAATGATGT
>NYUU01000117.1 GCA_002684175.1 Synechococcus sp. CPC35 | reverse complement strand
GTGCACGTGTGATCCGTGAAATCTCCTGCACGCGGTTGTCTGGGGTGGAACCCTCCATCAGCTGCAGATAATCGATCACCACCAGGCCCAGTTCCTTGCTCTGTTCGGCCATCAGTCGCCGGCAGAGGGAGCGCATCTCCAGCACACCGGAGTTGGGCTTGTCGTCGATGAAGATCGGCAACTGGCCGAGGGTGTTGATCCCCTGGCCCAGTAATGGCCACTCCTCCTGTTGCAGTCTCCCCGTGCGCAGCCGTCCCGCTTCAATGCCCACTTCCATGGACAACAGCCGATAAGTGAGCTGCTCTTTGCTCATCTCCAGGCTGAACACGCAGACGGGCAGGTCGTGCAGCTGGGCCACGTTCTTGGCCAGGTTGAGCACGATCGAGGTTTTGCCCATGGCCGGCCGGCCGGCCACGATGATCAGGTCGCTGCGCTGCAGCCCCTGGGTCATGGCATCCAGGTCGTAGAAATTCACCGGGATGCCTGCCACGGATGTGCCGAGGGAGCGGCTTTCGATCTCCTCAAAGGTCTGGGTGAGGATTTCGGCAGTAGGAGTGAGGCCTTTGGAGGGTTTTTCCTGGCTGATGGCGAAGATCGTCTGCTCCGCCTGATCCAGCACCTGTTCCATCGGCAGGCTCTGATCAAAGCCGAGTTTGATCACTTCGTTGCCGGAACGGATCAGCTGTCGGCGCAGGAACTTGTCCATCACAAGCCGGGCAACCTGCTCGATGGATGCCGTGGAGGGCACCCGTTCCACGAGCTCCACGAGTCGCCCGTTCCCTCCGACTTTTTCGAGGGCCCCGGTGTCCGCCAACCAGGCGCTCATGGCGGTCAGGTCGGTGGGTTTGCCCTGTCCATGGAGCATCAGGGCGGTGCGGAAAATCTCCCTGTGGGCGTTGAGATAGAACGCTTCGGGCTGCAGCAGATCGGCGACGCGGCCGATGGCATCAGGGTCAAGCAGGATGCCGCCGAGTACAGCCTCTTCCGCTTCAAGGTTCTGCGGCGGGATTGAATCAGGAAGAGATTCGAAGTTGGGGGCCTGATCACGCTGGCCTCGCCGGTTTTCCTGTCGTCCCCCATCAGAGCTTTGATCCAGGGGGACGCTCACCATGGCGGCAGGCTGCTCCGGTTGGAACTCACATTCTGGTGCTGCTGATCAGGGATCAATAGCTCACCACTTCCAAATTGATTTCGGCGGTGACCTCGCTGTGCAGTTTGACCGTCACGGAGTAACGACCTGTGCGGTGGATTTCAGGAACAATGATGTCGCGCCGATCGATTTCCTTCTTGGTGGCGTCTTCGATCGCTTCGGCCACATCGCCATTGGTGACGGTGCCGAACAGGACGTTGTCTTCACCGGTCTGCTTCTTGACTGTGAAGCGTCCGATGGTGTTGAGAGCGGTCTGGAAGTCGAGGGCGGCCTGTTTCAGAGCGGCCTGACGCGCGGCTTCCTTAGCTCGACGATGTTCGACCTGCTTCATCACAGCAGGAGTTACGGGAACTGCTTTACCGAACGGGAGGAGGAAATTACGGGCGTAGCCAGGGGCGACTTCGACCATATCGCCATCCTTTCCGAGGCTGAGTATGTCCTCGTTCAGGACAACTTGGACACGCTTGGGCATGGGACGGTGACGACAGTGGTTTCGATGCGATCAGCAACATTACGACGTGGCCCTTTTTCGGACTGAACCCGGGTCGGTTCAGCCCGTGTACCGGACAGTTCTGACTTTTCTGGCGAGACCCAACTTCTTGAGAAGGCGTACATGCTGCCAGGTGAAATCGAACTCGAACCAGCGCAGACCATGGCGAGCACTGGAGGGATAGGCATGGTGATTGTTGTGCCAACCCTCTCCGAAGGACAACACCGCGACCCACCAGCAGTTACGTGAAAGGTCCGCACAATCAAAGTTGCGGTAACCGAAGGCGTGGGTGGCTGAATTCACCAGCCAGGTGACGTGATACACCACGACGAGACGCAGGGGGATCGCCCAGAGGACAAGGCCGAGGCCTCCTCCGTGAACTTGAGCCGCCTCTCCGAACCAGTAGAGGCCAAGGCCAAGAGGAATCTGCAGCAGCAGGAACCAGCGATCAAGCCAGCGGTAGAAGGGATCCCGCAGGAGATCTCCGGCGTAGCGATCCAGTTCTTTAAGCGCGGGGATTTCGTGCAACATCCACTCGCTGTGGCTCCACCAGAGGCCACGGCCCGCATCGTGGTGATCAGCCGGTTGATCGGAAAAACGATGGTGGTGACGGTGAAGTCCCACCCATTCGATCGGACCGCTCTGGCAGGCCAGAGTGCCCATGATCACCAGTACCCGCTCCACCCAGACGGGAACACTAAAGCTGCGATGTGAAACCAGGCGATGCAGCCCCAGGGTCACACCAAGAACGGTGACCCAATAAAGAAAGGCGAAGGCAACAATTCCCTGCCAGCTCCAGAAACGCGGCAGGATTGCGAATGTTGCCAGCACATGCATCGCAAGCATGAAACCGGTGGTGCCCGTCTTCAGACGCTTCTGACGGGCAGGCAGTGGCTCGCGGGGAGCAGTGACTGCTGCCCGCTGGCGTAGCTCGCGGGGGTCAGCTGTTCGCAAGGAAACCAATCGGATTCTCCTGTAAGTGACAAGCCGCTCAGACAGGAAAACCGAGGAGCGGTATGTGCCGTTAGTGACCTAAATCTAAAGGAGTTACCGCGAGATGTGGTTCGGTTAGGGCCGGTCGGCTACGCAACATGGAGCCATATGACGCTTTGAGGCAGGGGGATTGCATTGAGCAAAGCGTCCATAAGGTCCTTGGTCGACGCGGTGGCTCAGGATTTGGAGCCTGTGGCTGCCGTTCGGACCGCTGCTGTGGAACAGCGATTGCAGCGGGTGCTTGACGCCTTCGCAGCGGAAAGGCTCGGCACACAGCATTTCGCCTCACTCACCGGTTACGGCCATGGCGATCAGTCGCGTGAGGTGATTGATCGTGTCTTCGCGAGGGTGCTCGGAGCTGAGGCTGCCGCTGTCCGATTGCAGTTCGTCAGCGGAACGCATGCCATCGCCTCGGCACTGTTCGGAGTGCTGCGGCCCGGGGATCGGTTGCTCTCCATCACAGGCCGGCCTTACGACACTCTGGAAGAAGTCATCGGTCTCCGGGGAACCGGACAGGGATCCCTCAGGGAGTTCGGCATTCTTTACGAGGAATTGCCGCTCCTGCCAGACGGAAGCATCGATCTACAAGCCCTGGATCGTGCGCTTCTACGCCCGGTTCGGATGGTGTTGATTCAACGCAGCTGTGGATATAGCTGGCGCCCAGCGATCGCAGTGGATGAGATCGGGGCGTTGTGCAACCGCATCCATGGTCAGCAGCCTGGATGCGTCTGTTTTGTGGACAATTGCTACGGAGAGTTCGTTGAGGAACGGGAGCCGACCGACGTAGGTGCGGACCTGATCGCCGGCTCGTTGATCAAGAATCTGGGGGGCACCATCGCCCCGACAGGTGGATATGTCGCTGGGCGTGCCGATCTCATCGAGATGGCCTGTTGTCGTCTGACGGCCCCTGGCATCGGCAGTGCAGGAGGCACGGGTTTTGATCTTCAGCGTCTCCTGCTTCAGGGACTGTTTCTCGCCCCTCAGATGGTGTCGGAGGCTCTGATCGGTGCCGATCTGGTGGCCGCCGTCTTCCGGAAACTGGGTTTTGCGGTGAATCCAGCACCGGGCGTGCCACGCAGTGATCTGATTCAGGCGGTCTGCCTGGGTTCTGCCGAAGCCTTGAAAATCGTCTGCCGCGCCGTGCAGGCGTCGTCCCCAATCGGTGCCTATCTCGATCCTGTTCCAGCTTCAATGCCCGGTTATGCCAGCGATCTGGTCATGGCCGGAGGAACATTCATCGACGGTTCCACCAGCGAGCTCTCCGCCGATGCACCTCTGCGTGAGCCATTCAATCTGTATTTCCAGGGGGGAACGCACCGCTCGCACGTACGGATTGCGCTTGTCAATGCTCTGACGGCCCTCTTCGCGGCGGGCCTGATCGATCTCCCGCAAACTGGGAAGGTCTGATTCCCGCGTCGATGGCGTTCGAGTTCCCAGCCTCCTTCCGCTTTGCCGACAGTCACGAGTATGCGCGTGCTGATGGTGACCTCGTTCGGGTCGGCATCAGCGCCTTCGCCGTGGATCAGCTGGGGGACATTGTCTTCGTGGATCTGCCGGAGGTCGGCGCCACACTGGATAAGGGCACCAGCTTCGGATCAGTCGAATCGGTGAAAGCGGTTGAAGATATGTATGCCCCCATCGCCGGTGAGGTGGTGCAACGCAATGAATCAGTGCTGGGAAGCCCGGAGGAGTTGCAGAACGATCCTCACGGGGAGGGATGGCTGTTGCTGATTCGCCCCAGCGAGGCAGCACAACTGGAAAATTTGATGGATGCAGCGACGTATTCAGCAAAAGTGAACGCGGCCTGACATCAGCATCCGGTCGAGGTTCCTTACGATCAGCGTCTTCCGGCACTCACAGCGTTGATTTCTCCCTTCCTGCAGCGGCATCTCGGCCCCAGCGATGCGGAGCAGATTCAGATGCTGAATGCACTCGGATACAGCGATCTCGAGGCTTTCGTTGCTGACGTGGTTCCTGCTGGAATCCTTGATCCCAGTCCGCCAAAGGATGTTCTGCCCCCCGGATGCGGCGAGTCGCAGGCTCTTCAGGATCTTCAGGAGATCGCGGCCGCCAACGTGTCCAAGCGTTCCCTGATCGGGCTCGGATATCACGGCACATCCACACCAGCTGTCATCCAGCGCCACGTTTTTGAGAACCCGTGCTGGTACACCGCTTACACGCCTTATCAGGCGGAAATTGCCCAGGGTCGTCTGGAAGCTCTCCTGAACTTCCAGACCCTGATCAGTGAGCTGACAGGCCTGCCCATCGCCAATGCATCACTGCTGGACGAAGCGACGGCAGCAGCAGAGGCGATGAGCCTCAGCTACGGAGTGTGTCGACGGTCTGAAGCCAGGCGTTTTGTTGTTGATTCCAATGTCCTGCCCCAGACCTGGGCGGTCTTGCAGACCCGGGCTGAACCCCTTGGAATCGTGCTCGAGCAGGTCGATCTGGAAAAAGCAGGATCGGATCCTTCATTGCTTGACGCGTCCTCGATTGATGAGTCCGTGTTTGGGATTCTTCTTCAACTTCCTGGCGCGGACGGTCGTCTCTGGAATCCCAGCACGGTGATTGACCGTGCCCATGCGGTTGGTGCTCTGGCGGCGGTGGCGATCGATCCCCTGGCGCAGACCTTGATGGCTCCGGTGGCCGAATTCGGTGCTGACATTGCCGTGGGCAGTGCTCAGCGGTTCGGCGTTCCGATGGGATTCGGTGGCCCACACGCTGCTTTCTTTTCAACACGTGAGGTCTACAAACGTCAGATTCCCGGACGTCTGGTGGGCCAGTCCAAGGATGGCGAAGGCAATCCAGCTCTGAGGCTGGCTCTGCAGACCCGTGAACAGCACATCAGACGTGACAAGGCAACAAGCAACATCTGCACGGCCCAGGTCCTGCTCGCGGTCATGGCCTCCTTCTATGCCGTTCATCACGGTCCTGAAGGTCTCACGGCCATCGCCCGGCGTGTCACGTCCCTGCGTGGTCAGTTCGAGCAGGGGCTACGAGGCCTCGGTTATTCCGTTGATGCCGTTGATCGCTTCGATACGGTCACCGTGGAGACTGACCGTGCTCCGGCAGTGCATCGGGCGGCTCTGGCCGCTGGATTCAATCTCCGTGTGTTGCCTGATGGTGCTGCTGTCGATGAATCCACCGGCTTCAGCATCAGCTTCGATGAACTGAGCGATGGAAAGGAACTTTCCGCACTGCTGACGCTGTTTGCCGAAGTTTCTGGACAGACGGTTACCCCGGTTGCAGGAGCGGTGGATGGTCTGCCCTCATCGGTGCCGCTTCGCACGATTCCCTGGCTCACCCAGCCTGTGTTCCACCGCTACCGCAGCGAGACGGAACTCCTTCGCTATATCCAGCGTCTTGTAAGTCGGGACATCTCCCTTGTCCATGGAATGATTCCACTGGGCAGCTGCACGATGAAGCTGAATGCCGCCGCCGAGCTGCAGCCTGTGAGCTGGCCTTCCTTTGCGGGGTTGCATCCCTTCGCTCCGGCTAACCAGGTCAATGGCTATCGACGTCTTGCTGATGACCTGGAGACATGGCTCGCAGCGCTGACCGGTTTCGCGGCGGTGTCGCTCCAGCCCAACGCAGGCTCTCAGGGCGAATACGCCGGATTGCTGGTGATCCGTGCATGGCATCGATCTCGTGGTGATGACCACCGCGATATCTGTCTGATTCCAACCAGTGCTCACGGCACCAATCCCGCCAGCGCTGTGATGGCGGGCCTGAAGGTGGTGGCGGTTGCCTGTGATGCCGACGGCAACATCGATCAGCAGGATCTGGCGGCCAAGGCGGAAATGCATGCTGATCGCCTGGCGGCCTTGATGGTGACTTACCCCTCCACCCATGGGGTGTTTGAAACCGGCATTCGCGACATCTGCGGGCTTGTGCATCGGCATGGAGGTCAGGTCTACCTGGATGGAGCCAACCTCAATGCCCAGGTCGGTCTCTGTCGTCCGGGGGTGTTCGGCGCCGATGTCTGCCATCTGAATCTCCACAAAACCTTCTGCATTCCCCACGGGGGCGGCGGGCCAGGGGTTGGCCCCATCGGTGTGGCGGCCCATCTTGCGCCTTTCCTTCCTGGTCACCCCCTTCAGCCGAGTGATGCCACCGCCATCGGTCCGGTCTCCGCTGCCCCGCTTGGGAGTGCCAGCATCCTTCCGATCAGCTGGATGTATCTGAGATTGATGGGGGCTGACGCCCTGCGTCAGGCCAGTGCAGTGGCCCTGCTTTCAGCCAATTATCTGGCGCATCGCCTTGATCCTTACTACCCCGTTCTGTTTCGTGGTGAAACCGGTCGGGTCGCCCATGAATGCATCCTTGATCTCCGCTTGATCAAGCGTGACGCCGGAATTGATGTTGATGACATCGCCAAACGACTGATGGACTTCGGTTTTCATGCTCCAACCGTCAGCTGGCCTGTCGCCGGAACAGTGATGGTTGAGCCCACGGAAAGCGAAAGCCTGATTGAGCTGGATCGCTTCATTGATGCTCTGATCGCCATCCGTGAGGAAGTTCGTGCGATCGAAACAGGCGTGATGGATGCGAACAACAATCCCCTCAAGCGTGCTCCTCACACCTTGATGGCGGTCACTGCCGATGACTGGGATCGTCCCTATTCACGGCAGACGGCAGCGTTCCCTCTGGAGGATCAACGACAGAACAAGATCTGGCCTGCGGTGGCAAGGATTGATAACGCTTTTGGTGATCGAAATCTTGTCTGTACCTGTCCTTCGGTTGAGGCTGTGGCCGAAGTGATTGCTGCCTGAGAAAATCTCGCACCAATCGGCAGTATTTATACCTAATCCTGTAAAATTTAACTGAAAACTAAAAAATTGTTATGGATTCGACCCCGTTTCTCTCAATACACATCAAACTGTCCCCTAACTGATTCGTTGTCGGGGGACACCATGGATCGGAACAACATCACTCCATCAAAACTGACCAGTGTGGAAGGTCCAAGCCTTCCTGAGCTGCCGGAAGGGCTTGAATCCGCTTTCAACCGAGGCCACACGCTTCCCATCGAGGGCACCAACGTTGTTCGTGTTCCCTTCGGGGTTCGTCGCTCCAGGCGCAGCCGGCCTGAGCGTCCGGATCATTGGGCAACCTTGGTGATTCCTCTTCAGCCCGTAGGGGATCCCACACCTCCAGCGGCTGCCTGATTCAGGGCATCTCGGTCTCAGCAACATGCTGAGACAATCTCCAGTCCAGGAGCGCTTTGACGTCGGCCAGCGAGCAGGTTGGCGTCCGAAAAGGCAACAGCATCATTGGACTTCGCTCCGGACGGACCAGCCATCTCTGGTTGTTCTGTGGCAGAAGCAGAAAACCGCGATATCGCACCGCGGTTTGGTAGATCGTCAGGAATCCCATCGCTCAGGGAATCGTGGTGTGTGATGGCAATATTTCAGTGCGCTAGATGTGGTGTGGCCAGCAAGTACGGAATCTTTTCGGGATTGCTCGATTGATTGTTCTGAAAATCAGATTTTCCAGCACTCAGCTGTGTTGATGACGTTGCTTCAGTGAGTCTGCGCTGTTGAGCTCCGCCACCACATGTTGGGGTGGAGCTCAGAAAAGCCAGGGAACGTCATCCCAGTTGAAGACGGTTGCGTTGCAGCAGCCGATGCACCAGGTCTTCGATGCTGTCGTCCTTGGCGGGGCGGCTGCCGTTGCTGAGCAGCTGTCTGCCGATCACTTCGGCCCCGAGGTGTGTCAGCTGGATTCGCATTGAGATCAGTGCTTCCATTCCGCCTCCGCCGGAGTGTGTTGCGATGGCGATCGGTCGACCGTTGAACAGAGCTCGGAAATCGTCATCGGTGACTGACAGCCAGGCGATGGCATTGCTCAGCACGGGAGGAATGGATCCGTTGTATTCCGGTGCGCAGATCAGCCAGCGTGGAGCGGCATGCAGTCGCTTTCGAAGTGCGTTGAGGCTTGCTCCCGGTCCCGCCTCCTTGCTGCGTGGGGTGAACAGCGGCAGGTCGAGTTCGGTGAGATCGATCAGATCCGTGCTTGCGCTCGTTCTGGCTGCGGCTTCCACAAAGCGTCTGGCGAGCTTGAGGTTTTCGCCATTGCTTGCGGTCAGAACGACGAGGTCGCATTGCTGCTCAGTGGACATCTCCGAGGGATGGCGAAGGGATCTTCCTCAATGGTGCATTCACTGGCAGGAGTGGCCATGACCGCAGATCATGCGGGATTGGTTTCGCTGAGTCGCCAAGTGTTTATAGGTGTTTAGGCGATCCGAGTTTTTCAGCTAGGGGATTGTGAGGGCATTCTGCGCTTGATGGCAGGAAGACATACATCGCAATGCCGTAACCGCTGAGGCCGTACAAGGACGACGACGATGGGTTGCATTGGTTTGGGCTGGATTGTTGGTGGTTGCCGAACACAGCGTAATATTGCAGCATATTGTTGCGGGTGTCAACTCTTTGGCGAACGATTGCGCAAATAGGCGTCAGATGCGATCGTGCATAAAGATCAGTAATTCAGTTCCAGGTGGCAAGAGAAGGCATCAGAAGGCCCAGCGTGCCGTTGACAGAGGAAGTGATGGCCAAGCTGGAAGCACGCGCCAAGAAGGAACGCAGAACGGTCTCAAACTTGCTGACGTGCATCGTTGAAGACGCCCTTGAGAAGGACGATTAGGAGCGCTATCTCTTGAGATTCGTTAAGAGCACAGAGAGACCTTCTAGCCGTTGCTAAAAATCAGTGGAAACTAGGCAGATCAGCAGTAGAGCGAATGACACGCACCGAACAACTGACTAATACCAAGATCTGGGGCTGGCAGGATCAGATGACACTCACCGAACACCTGACTCACACCGGTATCTGGCTGGTGATGCTGGGCGGTGTCACTGCGATCTCGTTCGCGTTTTATTTGGGCTGAGGCGTCCCAGCGTCCCGTTGACAGAAGAAGTAATGGCCAAGCTGGAAGCACGGGCCAAGAAGGAGCGCAGAACGGTCGCCAACCTGCTTTCCGGGATTATTGAAGACGAATTCTTGAAGGGACAGGACGACTAGCCACACGTGGCCATTTGGACCATTTGG
>NYUU01000116.1 GCA_002684175.1 Synechococcus sp. CPC35 | reverse complement strand
TTGATGAGTTGAGTATCCAGACAGTCATCCGATTTGCTGATGTGTTGGATCAGCTTCGCTTGTAAGATTTGTTTTTGTAGCAAGCGTTACTGCGCGCTGATTGCGATAGCTGGATATTTTTTAATTGCGTTGTTGAATTGACTCGTCGGCTCAGCATCTGCCTGCTCAGCGGCGGAAACAGTCGTCGTATGGGGCGCGACAAGGCTCTGTTGCCCCACCCTGATGGTGGTGTCTGGCTGACGGCGATGGTTGATCGGTTGATGCCTCTTGGCCTGCCGCTTCGGGTGCTGAGTCGTCATCCGTCTCACGCCGCTCAACTGGCGGATCGCTCCGATCTGACCGTTCAGCTGGAGCCAGCACCCTGGAACGGTCCGCTGCAGGCCCTGGCAAGTGTGCTTTCTCCCCAGCCTGGTGAAGCATTGCTGGTGCTGCCGGTGGATATGCCGCGCCTCAGCACAGGGGTTCTGCGGCAGCTGATCGAGGCCTGGCATTGCCAACCGGAGCTGATGGCGGTGACCCACGACGGGGATCGGCTCCAACCCTTGCTTGCTGTGATTCCCTCCGGTCCACCGTTCCAGTCGTTGCTGGCCGAGCAGCTGGCCGCTGGCCAAAGGCGCTGGATGGACTGGTTGGAGCGGGTTCCACATCAGCCGGTGCGGCTGTCGTCTGAAGCTTTGCTGAATGCCAATCGTCCGGAGGATCTGGCAACGTTGTTCCAATGACTCCCGTGCCATCGGTTGCTGATCAGCGGAATCGTCCTCTGGGAGTGCTGCGCTTGTCGCTCACGGCCCGCTGCAACCTGGCGTGTCCTTACTGCTGTCCGGATGTCGCTGATCCGCCTGGCCTGCTCAGTCTCGAACAGCAGCTGCGCCTGATCCGCGTCGCTTGTCGCCTCGGGGCGCACACCCTGCGACTCACAGGAGGTGAACCCCTTCTGAGTGAACAGCTGCTGCCTCTGCTGATCAAGGTGGCTCAGGGACGGCTGACCCCTGGTGATCCTCTGGAAGGTCTGCAACAGGTGGCTCTCACCAGCAACGGTGTGCTGCTGGATCACGACCGAGCCCATGCCCTGCGCGTTGCGGGGCTGGATCGGATCACCATCAGTCTTGATGCGGTCGATGGTGATGTTGCTGCGCGGATGGCGGGTCTTCGAGGTGGTGCGCCTGCCGGCGAACGTCAGGTGCAGCGGGTGCTGTCCGGCTTTGGGGCGGCACGATCCGCCGGTTTTGACCCGGCGGCGGGGGCACTCAAGCTCAATGCAGTGATCCAGCAGGGAGTCAATGACGATCAGTTGATCCCCCTGGCGGAGCTGGCCCGGCAGCAGCGAGTGGAACTGCGCCTGATCGAGTTCATGGATGTGGGGAATCGCAACGGCTGGAGCTCGGATCAGGTGCTGCCGGCCGCGGCCATGGTTCAGCGCATCAGTGATCGCTGGCCGCTGAGGCCTCTCGGACGTGATGCCGGTGGGACAGCGCGTCGCTGGAGCTATGCCGATGGAAGCGGTTGCATCGGCGTGATCGCTTCGATCAGTGAACCGTTCTGCGGGGATTGCAATCGTCTCCGGGTCACCGCCGATGGTCATGCATTCACATGTCTGTTTTCAGCGGAAGGGACCGATCTCAAGTCGGCGTTTGTAAGTGATCGCCAACTGGAGGGTGCCATTGTTGATCTGTGGCGTCGTCGCGGTGATCGTTACAGCGAAGACCGGCACGTGGCTCCAGGTGTATCGGCTCCCCACGCGGAGATGGCTTATCTCGGGGGCTGACACGTTGCCGTCGTCTGAACATCCCTGTCCGTGGTCAGGAACTCCGATTTCTGAGGTCCGAGGAGAGAAGGCTTTCAAAGTGAGACAGCAGTGTGTTGAACAGATGCCGCCCGCGCTGCTCCATGCCCGGTCCGAGCTGCTTCCAGCTGGCGCGCAGTTGATCCGGCCCTTCCTCTCCCATCGCGCTGACGACGTAGTCGTTGTCCTCCCTGATCCATCGCTCCAGATTCGGCCCTGTCACCTCCAGATGGCACTGCATCCCGATTGCATGGCGACCGATCCTGAACACCTGTTCCGCACAGTGCAGTGAGGAGCCCAGGAGTGTGGCGTCAGTGGACAGGCGGATCCGGTCGCCATGCCAGTGCAACGCCATTTCGCTCGGGTTGAGTCCCTTCAGCAGCGGCTCTTCATCGGGGCGGACAATCCAGTGAATTGCCCCGATGCCAACCTCTTTGAGTGGTTGAGGTGGCCTTCCCACCCGCAGCGGTTCAACGCTTCCACCCGCGGCGACTGCCAGCAGCTGGGCTCCGAGGCAGATGCCCAGGACAGGTCGCTGCTGCTGGTGCCAGGCCGTCAGCCAGTCCAGCTCCTGCTGCAGCCAGGCCATGTCGGCTTGTTGTCGTTGGTTCACGCCCATTGGGCCACCCAAAACAACGGCAATCGTGTTGCGACAGCTGAGGGGATCAGGCAGGACATCGCCGCGATCCGGTCTGAGCTTGCGGAGTTCCCAGTCCCTTTCGGCTGCCAGGGTGCCGATCAGATCAGGACCCTCGTGATCAACGTGTTGGATCACCAGCAGGGACTGATTCACAACAAGAGGTAGCGCTGGGCGAGGGGCAGGACCTCTGCGGGTTCGCAGGTGAGCAGTTCACCGTCGGCGAACACTTCGTAGGTCTGTGGGTCCACGCTCACCTCGGGCAGGGCTGAGTTGAGCTTCAGGCTTTTCTTGGCCACGCTGCGCGTGTTTCTGACCGCTTTGCAGGTGCGCTCCAGCCCCAGCTGACTCCTGATGTCGGCGTCCATCGCGGCTTCACTCACAAAGGTGAGGCAACTGGAGGCGAGAGCCTTGCCGAAGGCTCCGAACATCGGCCGACCATGCACAGGCCCGGGGGTGGGGATTGAGGCGTTGGCATCACCCATCTGAGCCCACACGATGGAGCCGCCCTTGATCACGAGCTCCGGTCGGATGCCGAAGAAGCCCGGCTTCCACAGCACCAGATCGGCCAGCTTGCCGGTCTCGACCGAGCCCACGTCGCTGCTGATGCCGTGGGCCAGCGCTGGATTGATCGTCACCTTGGCGATGTAGCGCTTGAGTCGATGGTTGTCGTTCCGGCTTGAGTCCTCCGGCAGGGCACCCCGCTGCACTTTCATCTTGTGGGCGGTCTGGAAGGTGCGGGTGATCACCTCACCCACGCGGCCCATGGCCTGGGAGTCGCTGGCGATGATCGAGAAGGCGCCGAGGTCGTGAAGGATGTCTTCGGCGGCGATCGTTTCGCGGCGGATCCGGGATTCGGCGAAGGCCACATCTTCTGGAATCTTCGGATCCAGATGGTGGCAGACCATCAGCATGTCGAGGTGTTCCTCGAGCGTGTTGGTGGTGTAAGGACGGGTGGGGTTGGTGCTGCTGGGCAGCACGTTGGCTTCTCCACAGATCCTGATGATGTCGGGCGCATGGCCGCCACCGGCCCCTTCGGTGTGGAAGGTGTGGATCGTGCGGCCTTTGATGGCGGCGATCGTGTCTTCCACGAAGCCGGCCTCATTGAGGGTGTCGGTGTGGATGCACACCTGTACATCCATGCGGTCTGCCACCGACAGGCAGGCATCGATCGCGGCCGGGGTGGTGCCCCAGTCCTCATGCAGCTTGAGGCCGCAGGCTCCCGCGCGCACTTGCTCGTCGAGGGCCTCGGGGGTGCTGGCATTGCCCTTGCCGAAGAAGCCCAGGTTCACGGGAAGCCCCTCGGCGGCCTGCAACATCCTGCCGATGTGGAAGGCGCCGGGGGTGCATGTGGTGGCGTTGGTGCCGGTGGCCGGGCCGGTGCCTCCGCCCATCAATGTGGTGACGCCGCTGGCCAGGGCCGTTTCGATCTGCTGCGGGCAGATGAAGTGAATGTGGGTGTCGATGCCGCCGGCCGTGAGGATGTGCCCCTCACCCGCGATTGCTTCGGTGCCGGGTCCCACAACGATCGTCACGCCTTGCTGGGTGTCGGGGTTTCCGGCTTTGCCGATGCCGACGATGCGGCCGTCCTTCAGGCCGACATCCGCTTTGACGATCCCCCACCAGTCGAGGATCAGGGCGTTGGTGATCACCGTGTCGACGGCACCCTTGGCCCGGGGGGCCTGGGACTGGCCCATGCCGTCGCGAATGACTTTGCCGCCACCGAATTTCACCTCGTCGCCGTAGACGGTGTAGTCCTTCTCGACTTCGAGGATCAGCTCGGTGTCTGCCAGGCGGAGACGATCGCCTGTGGTGGGGCCGTAGGTCTCGGCGTAGGCCTGGCGGGAGATGCGGTAGGGCATGGATCAGGCGTCGAGGGGTCCGTTGATCTGGCCGTTGAAGCCGATGACGCGACGGTCGCCGCCGAAGGGGATGAGGTTCACGTCGCGGCTGTCGCCCGGCTCGAAGCGGATTGCCGTGCCAGCCGGGATGTCGAGGCGCTGGCCTCGGGCCGCTGCCCGATCGAACAGCAGGGCGGCGTTGGCTTCGAAGAAGTGAAAATGGGAGCCCACCTGCACGGGGCGGTCGCCACTGTTGGCCACGCTGATAGTGGTCACGGGTCGACCAGCGTTGAGTTCGATCGTGCCGGGTTCGGGCATCAGTTCGCCGGGAATCAGGGGTGTCATGGGCTTGGGCTCAGCGGATGGGGTCGTGCAGGGTCACAAGCTTGGTGCCATCAGGGAAGACCGCCTCGATCTGCACCTCATTCACCAGCTCCGGAACGCCTTCCATCACTTGATCGCGTTGCAACCAAGTGCTGCCCTCCTGCATCAGCTCTGCGACGCTCCTGCCGTCGCGGGCCCCTTCCAGCACCAGAAAGCTGAGCCATGCCACCGCCTCGGGATGGTTCAGTCGCAGGCCCCGGTTGAGACGCCGCTCCGCCAGCAGGGCTGCGGTGACGATCAGGAGCTTGTCCTTTTCCTGAGGACTGAGATGCATGGGTCTTTTCGGACCAGATCAGTGTGTCGCTGTTGCTGTTGCCAAAGCGTTCGTGGTGAACGCTTGCTCGGCCAACGGGTCTTCCTGTAATGGCCAGACCCGCGGAATGTCTGGTCCTGACAGTCCCCGCAGGATCCTGGTGCGTGCCCAGATCCGACTGAACCAGAAACGGGCATCCCGGCTGGAGCTGCCGGCATAACGCGCCAGCACCCCCTGATCGAGGCGGGTGCATCGCATCGTTCCGCTCAGGCCGGTCCGATCCAGTCGGGCGCCTTCCAGCAGGTTGGCTATTGAGCCTGGATCAAGACCCGAGGGTGCGGCCCAGACCAGGGATCCGAACACCGGAGCTCCGGCAAGACCATGGTTGCTCTGAAGGTTGTCGACTCCGATTTCGAGTCGATCGACCTGTTCCCAGCGGGGCCCTGTCGAGCCGATGCGTTGCACGCTCAGATGAGAGCGCCAGCGCCCCTGATTCAGGGTTTCGCCCGCAGCGGTGCGGCCAAACCGCACGATCTCCGCTGTCAGGAAGGAGGCATTTTCCGGCAGGGTCACCGTCAGATGCTGCTCGAACAGGGCGTCGGCATAAAGCACCAGCTCCTGTGGCATCCATTCCAGATCGCTGTGCTCCTCGAGCTGCATGGTCGCGCTCTGCCTTGACCATGCCCCTTCGGGATGCAGATGACTGCGTCCCACTGAGCCGTACACCTTCTGTGCTGCAACGCTGGTGATCAGGCTGCGACTCCCTGATGCGAGCGCCACGTCGATGCTGAGCTGATCCCCGCCCACCAAACCTCCCGCAGTGTGCAGCAGTGGCAGTTCGCAACGGCCATCGGCACCGGTGTATGAGCGCAGAAGCTTGAACGGAGCCCGGCAGCCCCCCTGATGACGGGTGACACCCCTGTCGTTGATGAACTGCAGCCGGCAGTGGCCGTGCCAGGGAGTTTCACGGCTCATCGGGGCAGGCTCGGCTGGCAGAGGTCTCGGCTCTGTAGCAATCCACACCAAACGGCCGGCGGCGGCTGGGCAGGCTCCGCTGAACGTGATCTGGGGATGTGGATGAAACCCGTGGAGAAGCCATCGAATGATGGGGTGATCATCCTCGAGCAACGCATCGAGGCCAGGGCGTCGGATGCCGCTCTCCAGTTGCCGCTCACGGCGGAACAGCGCTTGGTTTTTCGAGGTCGGCGACAGACGCGATGCGGACGCGTTGTGCTGTTGCAGTTGCCCCGCCGCGGGGTCCTGCGGCCAGGCGAGCAGCTCACGGATGCGGCGCAGTCTTTGCGGGTGGAGGTGACGGCCGCGCCCGAAGCACTCCTGAAGGTGATGGCCGATTCACCTCTGGCGTTGCTGCAGGCGGCATATCACCTCGGGAATCGCCATGTTGCCCTGGAGGTCCACGATCGGGAACTGCTGCTGCTCAATGATGCGGTGCTGTCCCGAATGCTTGAGGGACGCGGGCTTCGGCTGACCCGGTGCATGGGACCGTTCGCTCCCGAGGCTGGAGCCTATGGGGAGCATCAGCATCGATGACATCTCTGGCACTGCTGCAGCTGGTCAGTCCGGCTCTCCCTGTCGGCGCCTTCAGTTATTCGGAAGGGCTTGAGGTGCTGATCCAGTCCGGCACCCTGGCGGATGAAAACGCTTTGCTGGAGTGGTTGGAAGCGGAGCTGCAGCGTGGGTCGGTTCGCCTGGAGGCGGCGGCGTTACGACTGTTGGTGGCCAGCCTGTGTGACTGGTGCCAGGGGACGGATCCCGCGGCCAGAGATCGGCTGATTGATCTGGATGGCTGGTTGATGGCATGCAGAGACGCGGCCGAGGTGAGAGCCCAGCAGCGTCAGATGGGACAGTCCCTGTTGCAGTTGCTGGCAGAGATGGGGCACGTTCTGCCTGAGCCTCTGGGCTTGAGCTGGCCCGCGGCCTGGGCCTGGGCGGCGATGGCTCTGGATATTCCCATTGGGGAGATGGTTGAGGGCTACCTCTACAGCTGGGTCGCCAATCAGCTGAGTGCGGCGGTCCGTCTGTTGCCGCTGGGGCCGACCCGCGCCCAGGTTCTCCAGCAACGGCTACTGCCGTTGATCACTGTCCAGGCCTACCAACTGCAGGCAGAGGATCCGCGGTCTCTGTGGAACGGTGGTGTGGGTTCAGCCATGGCTCAGCTCGCGCATGCTGAGCTGTATTCACGTCTGTTTCGAAGTTGATGAGCAGCAAGTTGCGTCTGGGAGTGGCTGGCCCGGTGGGTTCGGGCAAGACGGCTCTGGTCGAGGCGCTCTGTCGGCGTCTGCGGGACCAGTTTCAACTGGCTGTGGTCACCAATGACATCTATACGCAGGAGGACGCTCAGTTCCTGACGCGTGTGGGGGCGTTGGAGCCTGAACGCATCCGTGGCGTTGAAACCGGCGGCTGTCCCCATACGGCAATCAGAGAGGACTGTTCGATCAATCGCGCCGCAGTGGCGGAACTTGAAGCTCTGTTCCCGGACCTTGATCTGGTGTTGGTGGAGAGTGGTGGCGACAACCTGGCTGCCAGCTTCAGTCCTGAACTGGTGGATCTCTGCATTTATGTGATCGATGTGGCGGCCGGGGACAAGATCCCACGCAAAGGCGGCCCCGGGATAACCCGTTCCGATCTGCTGGTGATCAACAAAACTGATCTCGCTCCGATGGTGGGCGCGGACCTGAAAGTGATGGAACGTGACGCAATCAGAATGCGAGGAGAGCGTCCGTGCTGCTTTACCAACCTTCAAAAAGGAGAGGGTTTGGAAAAAATCGTGGACTTTTTGTTGCAACAACTACCGGATTGAGTCAACAAATCCCAGCAATCCTCAAAATGTTACTAGTGATACAAGGTTAGTTTTTCGCGCTTAATACTTTCGGATGGTCGCCACTCTGGCGGTAACCACCACAGTGTGATTTTTTTTATGACTTCAATGTTAACTAAGCGTTTGCTGGCTGCTATCGCTGCAACCGCCGTTGGCACCACGATGACTGCTTGCGGTGGCGGCGGAGATTCGGCAGGAGGCGGGGGTGATTTCGACGGTGAAATCAAAGTCGGCATCCTGCATTCCCTGAGTGGAACCATGGCGATTTCTGAAACAACCCTGAAAGAGGTTGAAGAAATGGCAATCAAGGAAATCAACGACGATGGAGGCGTTAAAGTTGATGGAAAGAGCTACAAGATTGTCTATACCTCTGAGGATGGAGCTTCTGATTGGCCAACGTTTGCAGAGAAATCTCAGAAACTGATTGATGCGGACAAAGTCGCCGTTGTCTTTGGTGGCTGGACATCTGCCAGTCGCAAGGCAATGCTTCCTGTCTATGAAGCAAAGGATCATTTCCTCTTCTACCCAATTCAGTATGAAGGTCAGGAATGCTCCAAGAACATCTTCTACACCGGTGCTGTGCCCAATCAACAGGCAGAGCCTGCTGTTGACTGGCTATTTGAGAAGTATGCAGACAAATATGGCAAAAAAGTTTACCTTGTAGGTTCTGATTATGTTTATCCAAGAACTGCTAATACAATTATTAAAGAGCAGGTCAAGAGCCTGGGTGGTGAAACAGTTGGTGAGGACTACATCCCGCTCGGTAACACCGAAGTTGCGCCGATCATTGCCAAAATCAAGAAAGAGTTTCCCGACGGCGGCATCATCATCAATACTTTGAACGGTGATTCCAACGTTGCTTTATTCAAGCAATTCAAGGCGGCAGGAATCGATCCGGCCAAATATCCAATCATGTCGTTCTCGATTGCCGAGGAAGAGATTCGTCAGATCGGGCCTGAATACGTCGGTGGCACCTACGCAGCCTGGAATTATTTCATGTCTCTGGGAACGGAGGCATCCAATAATTTCAACGAAGCATTCCTCGAGATGTATGGCGACGAGCGAGTCACCAATGATCCGATGGAATCTGCCTACAACATGGTCTACCTCTGGAAGGCTGCTGTTGAGAAGGCTGGAACCTATGAAGATCTCGATGCTGTCAGATCAGCTCTGATCGGAATCAAGCTTGATGCTCCTCAGGGTCCGATTGAAATGTATCCCAACCATCATATTTCCCAGACCGTTCGTATCGGTGAG
>NYUU01000115.1 GCA_002684175.1 Synechococcus sp. CPC35 | reverse complement strand
GATTTAATTATGTCGGGAGTACTTGCCGGAACCCCTGATGTTGCAAAACCCGCAACGGAGTGTCGAGCAGTTGGCTGAGGGGATCGTCCTGAAGAAGTTGCTCGGCGGGTCCATCACCCCATAGGCGACCGTCTCGAAGAAACAGCACCCGCTGCATTTCAGGAATGATCGTGTCGATGCGGTGGGTCACCTGAACCAGGGTCGTTCCGCCCTGGCATAGATCCCTCAGAATTTTCAGCAGCTGATGGCAGGCTTTCAGATCGAGTGCCCGGCTTGGTTCATCCAGCACCAGCACCTCCGGCTGATGCACGAGAGCCCGGGCGATCATCAGGCGACGACGCTGTCCATCGGAGAGCTTTCCGAATGGTTCGGCGGCGATCGATTCCAGGTTCAGCCGCTGCATCAGCTCTGCGGCCTGGGAACGCTGATCGACTGTCGGAGTCTGATCTCGGCCGAGGCGCATCGATCCGAAGAAGCTGCTCAGAACGATCTCGCTGGCCTCAATGCGTGGATGAAACCGGGTCTCGAGCTCACTGCTCACCACTCCCAGCCGTCGTCGCAGCCTCCAGAGGTTCACCGTGCTGTCGCCGAAAAGACGCAGATGCGACCCCGTTTTCACGATGGGATGCAGCGACCGATCAATCAGTTTCACCAGGGTGCTCTTGCCGGCACCATTGGGTCCCAGCACCGTGGTGGATTCCCCCAGTCTCAGCTGCAGGCTGAGGTCGTTGATCACGGGGCGTCCGCCCAGCCAGGCATCCACACAACTGGCATCGAACCAGATGTCAGCCATTGTCACCTCCCCAGTCACATTCCCCGTCACCGTCCTCTGCCATCAGCCTTTCCTTGATGAGCCGTTGAATCACAATCCCCAACCCGGGTGCGACCGGCCGTTCTTCTTCCCTCCGTTCACTCCACACCAGGCCGCTTTCCATTTCCTCGAGGCTGGTGAGTCTCAGATCCTGCCCCTCCTGCAGAGTCAACGTCTCGATGCTCACATCAAGAGTGCCTCGGAACACGTGGACCATACGGGTGCCGTTGTTGTTGCTGAACCAGTGTTGAGGAGGGCTCTGCGGTGTCCAGCAGATCTCCTCGTTCAGCTCGCGCATCACGGCTTCCATGGGTGTCTCCCCTGCTTCGAGATGCCCTCCGAACAATCCCCAGTGACCGGGATAGATGATCGTGTCGTCATCGTCACGCAGTTGCAGGAGCCAGCGTCCCTCGCGCTGCAGCATTGCCAGCGCAACCGGGGTTTTCATAGCGCTCCTGAAGAGATGTCTTCTTCAGCTTTGTCCCAGAGTGCGAGCCCGCCTCCCCGTCCCCGGGCGGCCAGCCACCCGCCGTTGTCAGCCATGGCAATCAGTGCAAAAAAGGGCATCCGGCGGGAAGGCGGTTCAGGAAGCTTCTGTTCCAGGAGGATTCGTCCGGCCAGTGACAGTTTCACGGTTTCGAAGCGAAAGATCAGCATGGGGCGTTTTCCCTTCAGCTGGGCTTCTCCTTCGAACCGGAGCTCAACTCCCGCCGCCATGACCTGATTGACGATCTTCCAGTCTGTCCCGCTGCCTTTCAGTTCCAGTCGCGCACCCAGGCTTCGCAGAAGAAAATCCGTCCCAGGCAATGGGTTTGTCCCTGTACCTGTCCAGGTGTGTTGCAGTCTCCAGACACCGTTCAGATTTTCATGAACAATCCCGCTGCCTCTTTTTTTAGCGGTCTCCTCAAGAGCAAGGATTGTTTCTGCTGAGATCATGGATGAGTGAAACGCTCAGTCGTCTCTGGATAGGAAATGAAATCAAAACAAAGTTCCCCTCCAGCTTGGACGGATCTGATCATTCGCGGTCTTCGTATCGGCGCCAGCACCATTGCGATCGTTGAACTGCTTCGTAACGACTGGATCGCAGCAGGGTTGTCCAGCCTGGCCTGGTTGATGTTTGTGCAGGTTGAGAGGCGGAGGACGGCCCTCAGACCTCCGTCTTGAGAATCGAATCGATGCAGTTCGGATGTTGACGGATATAAGTGTTGAACTCCATGGCCAGAAGACGTGCTTCGAAAGCATCGCTGGCATAGAAGCAGGATTCCAGCTTTTCCCCGTTGGAGGCCTTATGCCGGACTGTGTAGGCCAACCGTGATTTTTCGGTGCTGTTCATGGACCAACGCCTGTACTGCTTCAACGTGACATCAACAGGGGTGCGAGTGCCATAGCTATTTGTTTATGTTTGCGTATCAACGCTTCGTGAAGTTGTGCAAACTTTCATCTGGAGAGATTTTATCTTTTTTCGTATTGGTTGATTCATTGTTGGCTCTCACTTTTTTGGTTTCTGGGTTTCATCGTCGGGTTGTCCTCATTCACTACTGGTCATCAGGAGTCATTGGTCAAATTCACTGACTCCGGGCGTCTCAACAGAGCGAATGTTGTCCCTGCATTCCCACGACAGATCCGGAGCTCCTGATCCAGCACCGTGATGTCCAGCCAGGCGGGGAAGCTTTGATTCACCTCCCGCATGAGCTGAAGCCGCAACCGTCCCAGTTGTGGTCCCTTCCATCCACCGCGCTGAAAGCGAACCTCCACCCGCTTGTCACTGACCAGCTCAAGGGCGGCTTCCACCTGGATTGAGGCGAGCGCTCCCAGCGGTCCCGCCAGCTTCAGGCAGTTGCGGCCTCGTCCCTGGTCCGGATCGAGAATCTGCAGATTTTCAAGCCAGGGTGCCTGTCTGAGCCACGGTTGCCTGGAACTGCTCCAACGCAGTTCCCACACCCCACGCAGCAGAGGCCCATCCACGTTCAGATCCGCAGGCTGTTCCTGTTCAAGCGTTGAGACGAGCCCCTGGATCTCGCTGGAGGCCGGCTGTTCCTTCAGGAGATGGATCAGTCTGTCGTGGGTCTGTGTCACGGTCAGGCCTGATGTCTGTCAGTTCCATGATCTCGCTTTCATCCTGCGTTCGTGCCTCCCTGGGGGTCTCTCTGCTTTTGGCTGCGGGGTCTGTGTATGCGAACTGGCAACCCCAGCCAGAACCACAGCACTGGAGGCTTGTGCGGCAGACCCATCTCTCAGGTGATGACTGGGTGTTCATGGAGGCCACCGATTCTCCCGGTCTGCAGGCTGCTGAATACTTCCGTTCGCCAAGATCCGTCGACGGGACCGTTGAACTCGAGGCGGGACTCCTGCTCCGCCGCGGTGACCAGACCGCCTGGGTCAGCAAGGTGATTCCCATGCGCGCGATCTGTTCGGAAGGTCGGCTTGAACAGCGCGACCCCAGTGGGAACTGGGCTTCTTATCCCGGTCGACCTGGAACGGTGGTTAAGGTCCGATGGATCTGCTCAATGCCATGACAGGCCCCGCATACAAATATGAGGAACCGGAGCGTTTTGGTGAATCACTCACCACGGCTCGTCCCTGGAACCGTTCCGCCCTTGTGCATGTAGAGAGATTGAACGGTCGTGCTGCGATGGTCGGATTCACGGCCGCAGTGATGGGGGAGTTGATCAGTGGCCGCGGCATCGTTGGTCAGATCAGCGCCGCTATCCACTGGTATCTGGAACTGGGTTGAGTTATGTCAGTGGTCAGGGTTCTTGATGACGCCCAGCGGTTCAAGCTTGATGGCAGTGACGATGCGCTCTTCTACAGCGAACCGCGTTTCGTACACCACCTTGATTCCAGTTTCCGGGATCGTCTCACAGCGCTTTATCGCGAAAAGATTCCTCCATGCGCCAACGTTCTGGACCTGATGAGCAGCTGGGTGAGCCATCTTCCTGAAGATGTCACCTACGACGAAGTTGTTGGTCATGGGCTCAATGCTGATGAGCTTGAGGCCAACCAGCGGCTTGATCGCTCCTGGGTGCAGAACCTCAATAAGGATCAGATCCTGCCCATTCCCGACTCCAGCATTGATGCAACTTTGATTGTTGCCGGCTGGCAATATCTCCAGCAGCCTGAGAAAATCGCGGCTGAACTGTTGCGGATCACCCGTCCGAAGGGTCAGGTGATCGTTGCGTTCAGCAACAGGATGTTCTTCAGCAAAGCTCCACAGATCTGGACGGATGGTGACGACGGTGACCATCTCACCTATGTCGCCGAAGTGCTGATGGCCCAGGGATGGCCTAAGCCCGAGATCATTGCTGAACAAACTCGGGCCGGGGGAGTGATGGCTTTGCTTGGAGGTAAAGGAGATCCATTCTTTGCCGTCGTTGCAACCAAGTCTTTGATCTGAGTGTCAACGCGGTGATCCGGTGTAGATCACTTCAAGATCAGAACTGCCGTCCGGTGAAACCCGAATTTCAGTTTCCAGGCTCACCGCTTTCTTGCCATCCAGGCGCGCCACTTTCGTAAGGAACAAGGTATCTCCGGTCTTGCTTTAGAGGCATTCGCCACCGCCGAGTTCAGTGGCATCCATTCATTCTGCTGCCCTGTGCCGGCTGAGTCCGCCATTCAGTGATTCCGCCTTTATTCGGGCGGGCATGACTGTTCTGACGTTACTTTTGGATTCTGGACGGGCTTCGTTAGTGAATGCGGAGAACAGCTCGAGCAGGAGCCTAATCATCAAAGTGGCCAGAGACGGCATGGGCAACCATGCAGGTTCATCCTGGTCATGAAATGCTCAGGATTTCTCAGGGGTCTACGAGTATTACTCTGACTGGAGACGCGTGCTGCTGTTTGAGTGGTTGATTTCGAATATGAAATGAATTGTTCTTGTGCTTAGGGAAAAGGTGGAAGGCCATTTTAAGATTGTCGGGTCTTTTCCTGTTATCTGTACTTGTGGACAAATAATGATTTTTGGCTAAGTTTAAAAAGTCCATCGTGGGTTAGCCAGTGCAAAACATTGCTTTTTCTCTGGCTTTGATCGTGGCGGGTGGAGTGACAATTCAGCAATATCCAGTCTTTGCTAAGACAATTTTTGATGTTCCGCCGACACAAATTTCCATTCATAATCCCTCCTCAACGGAAGGACAGCGAAACAGAACAACAATCAGTATTGGAGTGCCGGAGAATGCCGGCGCCAGTCTTGGCAGGGTTGTTCTGACCCAGATGGTCAACGTTGATCGATGGGGCTGGAGCTCATTGAAGCCCGAGGTCTATATGGGTCGATATTCTCTCAGAGGTCGTGGAGTGAAAAACCTCGCTGTCGCAGAGCTTTCGAAGGATCAGACCACATTGTCGATTATTCTTGACCCGCCAATTAATCCTGGCAGACAAGTCAATATTGTGATGCGGGGCTTTAATCCCGATGCTGGTATCTATCAGTGGACGACTCAAATTATTCCGAGTGGTCCGGAGCCTGTTGTTTACTATGGCCCAACACTCCGCCTTGGTGTTTATCGATATAATCAGCGACGGTAAAGTAATCTCATTGGGGAATTGATCGGACTTTATTGATTGTAGCTTTGAATCGGCGTTGATGACTATATTGTAAGACTCGAATTTTTGATACAGGATTCTGGGTTGAAGTCGCCCGTCCTATTTTCAGAAAATTTTTTATTTTTTTGCTGAAAGCGTTTTTGTCTTCAATCAGTATTTCTTCAAGTGCGTCATGGGTTTTTGTTCGTGGTATTTTTCTGTTATGAGATTTCTGCGAGTCATTCATGAACAGAACTGTTGAATCTGTGGCGAACTACCCTCGTCCACCGTTGCTTGAAAAATGCAGTGGTCATGTTCGCGTTGTCATCGCTAATCAGGATATTGCGGTATCCGATTACTATTTTCGTGTGTGCGAAACATTTCACCCGCCTACGATTTATCTTCCTCAGGAGTCGTTTCAGGGTGGAACATTGCATTCTGTTGATGGGCGGCCGAGTTTCTGTGAATGGAAGGGTTTAGCTTCATATTTCGACTTGACAACATCTGATGGGCAACAGCGCAGATCAAAGGCCGCCTGGCAATATCAAAATCCGACTGAGGATTTTTCAGTAATCGCCCGATGCGTATCTTTGTATCCTGGCCAGGTTGATGCATGCTTCCTTGAAGGTGAACAGGTCAAGGCGCAACCTGGTTTGTTTTATGGGGGCTGGATTACAAGTTGGACGATCGGACCATTCAAAGGCGACCCAGCGCACCCAGAACTGATCTGATAACGCTCAACTTTGCCTGACTACAGCTTGATTTGATGTCGGTCCTGAACAAGAGTCAGGACTGAAACTCTGTACAAATTCCGCCATTGCAGTCCCATGAACTGGCTACTGCTTATCTCATCCTGTTCGCTCTGCAGCGACTGCTCCGATGGAGGGGATGGACGAATCAATGGGATGCGGCATCGTGCTGAAATCCGCTGTATCAGGATGAGCTTTTCGCTTCCGGGCCTTCATCTTTGGCAGTTCCGAATCGTGTTGATTGGTGGTCAGGTCATTCTTGAGGCCAATGGTGATCAGGGTCAGAATCTGAGCACGATCCTTTCTCCAGGCAGCAGCCGTGTGCGCTGTGGGTACGAGCTTGTGCGCTCTCCGCAGTGCGCTCTGATTCACAATTCAAGTCCGTTCTGATTCACAAGTCAGAGATGGTTGCCAAACAAGCCGTTGTGATCCTCGGCGGCTTTCTGATCACAGACGAGGCCTATTCCCCGCTCGCTGAATGGATTCGATTACACACCGGTGCTGAGGTGCGTGTTGTTCATGTCTCCCGTCTGGACTGGCTTGCCACAACCTGGGGGTTCGGCTGGATCCGACTGTTGGACCGTGTTGACACCTGCGTGAAAGAGCTTCAGGCCCGTTCTGCCTCGGATCGTGTCACGTTGATTGGTCACAGTTCAGGCGGTGTTTTGCTTCGTGCTTATCTCAGCGATCAGGGTTTCCTGGGACGGTGCTATTCCGGAGCTCTGCGATGCAGCCGACTGATTACCCTCGGCAGTCCTCATCAGGCGCGACGGGCCACAGCGCTGCGAGCTCTTGTTGATCAGCGCTTTCCCGGCTGTCCCCATTCCAATCGGGTGAACTATGTCTCCGTTGCCGGTCGGCTCGATCTGAACGGCGCCAACGCTTCTTCTTTCAGCCGTCGATCTGCTCCGAAGTCCTACGTTCAGATCTGTGGTGATTCCCAAGCTGCAGGCGACGGGCTCGTGCCTGTGTCTTCAGCGCTGTTGAAGGATTCAGTCGCTGTTGAATTGGAGGACACAGCCCACGGCGGCTTGTTTGGGGCATCCTGGTATGGATCCACTGATCGGATCGAGGCCTGGTGGTCGGCTCTCCCTTAAACGCAGACCTGGCGAATGGGTCTCGAGAGTGTTGATCAGGGTCGGATTGGATTTTACTGATCAGTCATCTTCCGGCGCTTCGATGAGTTTGTCCAGGTGAATCCATCTCTGGAAAGGTTTCACGAGAAGAATATATCCATCGATTAATTTTATTCTCTCTTTAACGCAATACCATCAATAAAGTAATGCGCCAAGGCGGAAGTACTGCTAACGAGTAGTGCAGCAAGATGAACTGGGATTTTTGTAATGAGCATCCCTGGCTTTTTCGGCTATGGTTTGATTGAATCCAGGCGTATTTACGCCGTCAGCACTATTAAAACTTCTCTTGCGTATTCTATTTCATTCTTAGTAATCATTTCTTTTTCTTTAAGTGGTACCTGCCTTTGCTGCCGACGTTTGAAGCGGCTTTGAAAGTGTCTTAGAATTCATCAATTGGGCCTTGTGCTGCTTTAGATCTCCTTGGGTTGTATTTGTTTTTTAGAGGTGAAAGTTCCTTGCAGTTTGATTGAATTGGTAGTGATGCCTTAATGCCAAAGCTTCAGCTTTAAAATATGTCCAATGTCGGAAGAACGTCAGATTTTGTAATTACTTTGTTTTGCTTTTGTTGCACAATATTATTTTCCTTGATTTGTCAGGTATATCAATTGGACCAATCCTTCTAAGGCTGTCATCGAAGAAATGGTGCCTGTTTGACTGGACTTTGCATGGAATACCATTCGGGGAGAAAGACTCCAACCCCAACCTGGTCAGACGTCGCTAGTAATTGAACAGAGCTTTGGTGGTTCATGCGATTTGTACTGGTATCAGCGGTGTCAGCAACCCTTGTCGCTCCTCTGCTGCTGTCGGGTTGTACTGGTGGAGAGCCCTTGCACCGTTTCGTGTTTGATCCCGCAGAAATAACTCCTCAAACCACCACGCTTACGCTCGGTGCTGGCGAGAAATTGAGTTTTTGGAATAGCCTCGATGTGACTTATCAAGCGGGTACAACCTTAGGCTTTGTGATCAACATCAATACCGAATCAGGCATACCAGTCGAAGTTCTCTGTGATGCGCTTGATCCCACAAGTCAGTTTATGAGTTCGACTTTCACATCAGGAAATACAATAAAAAAATCCTGGAAGCTTGCTCAAATGAATTGCGGATTTGGACCTGTTGAGAAGAGTCAGTCCTTTAAGATTACTGTGGTTCCCAAAGCCGAAGGCACCACGCCACTGCAAGCCAGTCGAATTGTGTTGGAGCTCAAGAATTAATCGTTGATTGTCTGATATCGGCTGGTAATGATTAGACCTTCATTATGGCTATATGAATCCAAGGGGGCTCGAAGTTTGCGTAGCTGGCTTTTATAATTTTGATGAAGTTAAGTCTATTAAGAGGCCTCTTTCTCTTGGAAGAATAGATCGAATAATTATAAATCGGTCACCGTTTCTCTGAAGTCGTCCGTTAGTCGCCTCTTTCTTGCCTTGTCGCTTGTTGTCAACATGTGTAATAATATTCGCTTTAAATAGGCTGCGAAAAGTGAAAAAGCTGGTAAATATAGGTTTGGCTCTTGTTTTTGACTCGTTTGCTTGCGTTAACTGTGGTCAAACGCTTCAAGGACTTACCTATTGATGATGACTTTGATTTTATTTTACAATTAATTTCAATAATCTAAGTTGATTAATTATATGCTCTGGACAATATTTCCGCCTCGAAATATTTTTTGACGTGGTTAATGTTGTGGATTGCATCTGAATAAATAGAAGTAAGTTATTTGTTTGTTTTTAAATTTTTTCCATGATTCAGCCTTTGGTTTAGGGATTCTTTAATGGTTTCTTCCTTGAAAGGAAGCCCAAGTGGATCATATATCGTACTTTTAATTGCAGCTAAGTCTTGGTTGCGCAAGACGCTGTAGTTGATGTAAGGCGAATTGGTGGATTGAGATATCTCAAAACATGTTTCTTGAAAGGTTGTTAAATCACGTATGATTCGTTTATGATTTTTGGCTTTTGCCCACCATCCGCTTTTAATGATCTCATCGGGATCCCGCGCTAAAAAAATAGTTTTATTGTTTGGAAAAACTTGATTCATAAATCTCATATACTTGAGTAAAAGTGATTTTTTGGAAGTATATTTGTGCGTATAGAGAGATAGCTTTTTGTCGCTATTAAAAATATGAAAAAGTCGTATCTCTTTGAATCCGATTGTTTTAATTGATGAAGGTTCGTTGTTTCCTGTGAGAAATTGAATGCCAATTTCCCTTATGGATTTTCTGTACTTATTGGCTTTGAAGTGCCTAAATCCAAACCAAGCTTTTGATGGATCGTCACCTCCGCGATCGAATTCGATTAACGATTCATTGGCTTTGAAAGCATGAAAAAAAAAGTTATTATTTTCGCCTCTAATTAAAACGTTTGGATCAGAATTCAGCATATTTTGCAGGGCAGTGCTTCCGCTCCTCCCTGCGCAAATTATAAAAATGTAAGGCGTTTTGTAGGACACTTTTTT
>NYUU01000114.1 GCA_002684175.1 Synechococcus sp. CPC35 | reverse complement strand
TCGCCGCCGCCGCCCTCGCCGCCGCCCTCGCCGCCGCCCTCGCCGCCGCCGCCCTCGCCGCCGCCGTCGCCGCCGCCGCCCTCGCCGCCGCCGCCCTCGCCACCGCCGTCGCCGCCGCCCTCACCGCCGCCGCCGTCGCCACCGCCGTCGCCGCCGCCGTCGCCGCCGCCCTCACCGCCGCCGCCCTCGCCGCCGCCCTTCATCCCCTCTGCGTGCGATCCGCTGCAGGCCACTGCCGATGTGCCGGTGAAGTTCAAAAACCAGCACGGCGCGTCGACCCAATTCGTGTGGGCACAAGGGACAAACGGGAGCCAAGTCACACAGACTCCCGTGCAAGAGTATGTCGACGGCGTGTACTGGACCCGCGGCATGAAGTACACCACCGAGTTTACGGGCTTGTACCACCGGATAGGCGACCAGAACAGCCATCTAAAGACGTGGATCGGGCCCTACTTGTGGCGCAAATGCGGACGGAACAACGGAGCCACGGGCGAGTACACGTCTTGCTCCACCGCCCTCACCACCAGCGTGTCGCAGTCGAAGCGGTTCGACATGGACCCGTCGACCACGGTGTCGTTCCTTCGCATCACCGAGGTGTACGTGGAAAAGCCGCGGTTCTGGGTCTACTACAAGGTCACCGACGCGTTTGGGTCGCCCTACTTTACCCGCAGCGGCTCCAACACCGTCACGCTGAGCCACCACACGGACTGGGCCGACCAAGGCACCTTGACAAATTTGGTTTGCACCACCAGTGCTTACAACCACGGCACGGGGCAGGATTCCACGTGGCTGTACGCTTGCTATGGCGATGCCAAGGAGGACAAGTTTGAGTCCGCGACCACCAGCTCGGGCGGGCTGACGCTCACGGTCAACGGTGCAAATGGGGCAACGGAGACGCAGGAGGTTGGCAAGGCCGATTCCGGTCGGAACAAGCTCACCTTGGCAAAGAAGCCGCCTTGGTGGCACCGGGACCTGCGCCCTCAGTACGGCTCACCGCACTCGGGTTGGCCGAGTCTTTCGACGCCGTACTCAGAGGAATACACGTCGCTCGGCTTTCCCGTGAATCCAACCCAGCCGCTCCTCGTCACGGGGCCAACCTACCCAGTGTACCCCAGCGAATCGTTCAACGTGCACGTGTTCAACGTGGGCAAATACTCGACAAACAAGATGTTTGCGTTCAACATCGTGGTCCACTATGACTGCGACACGCTCACCTATAGCAGCACGGCCTTTGGTCCGCTTTGGCCATTGGGCCAAGTCAGTGGCGCATCCTGCACCTCCGGCGTGGGCAAGTTTACCATCTTGTCGGCTAGTGTGTATGGCGACGCGACGACATCGGACAGCAATTACTACTCAAACAACTTCTTCCGGTTTGCCACACTCACGTTCACGCTCAAGTCGGACGTTGATACCACGGCCGAGTACATCGACACGGGCCTGCGGGTCAACTTTGCCCAAGCCGTGAACGACGGCAACGCCGACATGGTAGTGGACAACTTCCCGCCCGCGTTGGCGGGCACAGCGATCAATGGCCAGGCGAACAGCGCCCAGGGTCTGTGGGCGTCAATCTTTGACGCGCGCATCGACAACGCGATTCGTGGGGGGTCGCAGGACTGTAACAACGAGAATTGCATGCACGTCAAGTCGGTTCATGCAACCCCCGTCGACCGCTTTGGCATGTTCAACTACGATTACGCAGGCGAGACCAGCCAGTACCACGGCTACATCTTTAACCGGCGCGCGATCGACGGCCGCGACGATTGGGACGTCAACTTTGAGCTCACCGTCGTCAACGACAAGCTGCTGTACAACCAGGCGTTCAGCACCTCGGGCCGACACTCCTCCTTTTATTCGTACCCGGTGGCCCAAACGTGCACGGCCTTGTCGGGAAGCAACTACATCAACGACTCGTCGGTCTTACAGAATGGCGCCCTCTGCCGCGTGCGCGCCAACATCGCCCTGGGAAGCGACAACGCCTCAAACTCGCGCATTCAGGGCAACGCAACCTCGAAAACGTGCGCTGCGCAGGCCTCTGGCCATTGCATTGGCACGGCGGACTTCCGCATCGTTTCCCCGAGCACCCTCACGGTCGAGCTGAGCAATCCAACGCTCAAGCGCATCGTGCCTGTGGGCAACTGCACGCCCGATGTATGGGACACCGGCCGAACCGCGTACCAGACGACCACCGTGACCGTGTACGCCGACGGGTTGGACGTGACGAGCTGGGCCACCAGCATGCAGACGTCGGACGCGACCGTTGCGCGATTCGTCGCAGCGCCAAGCACCAGCACCGACAACACGTACGAGCAAAACCTCGTGCGCGGGATCAGGGGCGGCAGCGTGGAGGTCCGGTTGCACGACCAACCGGGTTACGCGTTCGCCGCGCTCAGCGTGGCCGACAACCAAACTGCCAGCGTTGCCAACGTCGTTGCAAAGGTCATCACCGATGTCGGGACGCACACCACCGAGGCTGGAATCGACTACGCGATGACGTCCTCCGGGACGACCCGCACCAACTTTGACGAGGTGACCACCGTTGACGTGGTTGCCAAGCAGACGTTCACCCAAAAGCCCGCAGGTACCTCTTACAGTCACTATGGCTACATCTTTTTGACCGTCTTCTGGGACGACGGCACGTCGGAGGAGGTTCTGTACGCCGACATGGACGTGCCTTCTGGGCACACCGCCAACCTCGTGGTCACACCGGCCGGACAAAGCGACGACCAAGTGCCCTCCCTCACGCTTTCCAACCCATCGAGCACGAATCGGTACATGGTCTCGGTGAGCAAATTGGCCACGACGGAGTGCGTCGAAAACTCGCTGCCGGTCAACTTTGTGCGGTGTGGCGTAGAGATCGGCACGGGGTTCCCCTCGGTCAACGTGCAAATGCCCAGCCCCGTCGCGATCCTGTTCAACATTTCCACCAACCTGAACAGCCAAGACCTCACGCCTGCAAACGACGGCGCCTCATTTGCGCCGTTTTCTCCCACCTACACGGTGTCCAAATCCAAGTTCCGGTTGATCGTGTACTTCTCCGACGGATCGCAGGTCGACATGAACTCGGAACCGAACGCTTACGCGGCCGGTACCGGAGAGATTCTCACGGAAGTCACCTACTACTCGGACGACGTGCGCTGCGCCACAGTGGACAATGCGGAACCGAACAACGAGCTCACCGTGACCGAGGGCACCGCGTGCGACCAGGTCAAGATCCACGTCAACCTGACGCTTGGCTCCTTCTTTTTCCAAGGCACCGATGTGGCGCGGATCGTGCGGCTCCAGTCGTTGGAAACAAAGGCGAGGATGTACCCTGCTGGAAGTACCGAGTCCACCTTGGGAAACGACGCCACCATTGTGAGCCTGCCCTGCGGCGTGGGCTTTGAGAAGATTGATCTGAGCTCCTACGGCACGCTCACACACAACAAGGCCACCAACTTGTTTCTCACGAGCTACATGACGTACGCCTCAACCAACCCGAGCAGCATCAGCGACGTGGACTCCGTGAGCTACAAAAAACGCATCGGCGTTCCCGATCCGGCCAACCCAGTTGCGGGCAGCGCCCTGTTCGGCTCGCAACCAAGCGAGTGGACCAGCTGGAACTCGGGCAACTGGAACTGGACAGGCGTGATCATCACGCCCTTCAACGCCACCCTGGATGCGACCGCGTACAACAAGTCCGCGTTCAATTACAATTACCACGGGTCGCGGTGGCAATCGATCTCGTCGCATAGCGTAAGCGCGGACTATGCGGGTGGAGTGAGCCCAACGTGTGATCACACCTCGCTGCCAACTGCCAACGGCGGGCTCGCTGGCAGCTGCACCCTCAACACGCAAGTCAATGCCACGCGGACAAACCCTTCCTTTGCATTGGAATACTTCCGGACTGCTGGGGGCAAGCAACTCCAGACCGTCTTCTCGAATGTGGAATCGTACTCGAGCTGGTTTGCTGCCACCGACGTCGTGTCTTACTGGGCCGGATCTCCAAACATCATCAGCGTCAACAACGTTGGCGATGTGACCCTTCACGCGAATCACCACAACCCCGTGAGGGTGCAATCGTTCATCTGCGCCGGCACCGGGACGAACGCCGACGGCAGTGGGAGGCCCGACACGTTTGATGCCGCCTCGCCTCCGTACGACACCGTGGATGACGGGTTCTACATGTGGGCAAACCTCAAGGCAAGCGACCAGGACGCCGACGTTGGCACGTCCAACGCGCTTGCCGGTTCGCCCGTGACTCTCGCGGAGCAGAGATCGCCATTCTTCTACGATCCCGATATTCCGGGATTGGAGGACGACTTCATTCTGTACATCAACACACGAGTCTCTCCCACACACAGGTACCTGAAATCGACGGCGATCAACATCGTTCTGCCTGCCAGCATCAACTCGAACTGGTTTACGTACTATCCAAGCACGGAAGCCGGTTGGTGGGATGTGACCCCGAACACAAACTATGAGAACGACGGATCAGATCCCAACGCGCGGAACAATCGCGTGCTCAGGGTAGTGGCCGCATACAGTGGACCCACAATCCCCAACAAGATAGAGGTCAACCTGGGATACTTCAAAGCTTCGAAAGCAAGCATGGATGGCGTGCCAGACGGCGACGTTGGGTACATCGAAGTGGAATTCCCCGAGCAGGTCGCGTGGGCGAGTGCCACAAGTGACGCCAACAAAGATACGGGTGGCTGTGCAACGTGCCTGGCCTTGGCAGGCAGTGCGTACTTTCACAAGGGCACACCCACGAGGCGCCGCCTTGCTGGAAAGCCCGCGTGGCACACTGAGTTTCTGGGCCCACAGCCGCGCCGGCTATCGCAAAGGAGCTTGGCCGTCTCCGACGGGTGCCAAGACACGAGTTGCTGCAGGCCGTGCGAGAATGACGCGCACAAGGTGCGCGGAGACGCCAACGGGGACTGCATGCTTACTCCAAGCGATGGCAATGCAATCCTCGCCATGATCACGGCGCGAGGTGATTACGTTAGTGGCGCAAACAGTAATGGCGCCATCTCGACGGATCCACTGGAAACGGCCGTGCCCTGTGAGTTTACAAGACTGCAGTACAACCCGGGACTCAACACGGTGCTGCCCAAAACCACGCCTGGCAGTTACTTGAGCACCAACCTCGACTATCGCGCGCACGTGCAAGCTCCCGAGATCGGAATGAGCGACGCGATCCACGTCTACCGCGCAGTCGCTGGAGTGGCGGTGTTCATCGAGCCGGAAGTCGACTGCGTCCGGTCATCGGACGAGTTGGGACATCGCCCGGACGCGCTCATACGCGCAACGGTGTACGAGAACGACAGAGGAACGCCAGTCGCGACAAGGGTCGCCTCATCAAACATCGAGATTCACTACGACGTTCTGGTCGTCGCCGACAACGACTTGAACAACACCAACGACAACTACTTCTTCAATGTCACCACGGGTAGCGAAATCACGAGCCGCACAATCTCGATCAAGCATCCCGACCTGTCCGTGACAAGCAACAGCATCCCGATTGCAAGAGCCCTCGCCAGCAACGACGACGTCTACGATTACGGTCCAGCCTCCGGCAGGAACACGCACTCCGTCGTGGTAAACTCTGTTTACAACAGCGGGACTTCCACGTGGGATGCGCAACTGCAACCGTTCGATGCGCAGTACACTGGCAACACCGACTACTACGTTGCGGTGCTGAGTGCCGTCAGTAAAAATTTGCAGGTCGCAGGCGAGATCGACATGCCGAACGCCTATGCGTTCTGGTTGGGATCCAACATGGCGCCATTCGGAAAGCACCGCAAGGTGGACGGAGACAACGACGGCTTCGGAACCACGTTCAAACCGGTCCTTGGAGACGCGACCTCGACGGTCATGTCCGACCCCAAACACTGCCTGGACGCGTCGCCGCCGCCCTCGCCGCCGCCGCCAAGCCCGCCACCACCCTCGCCGCCGCCGCCCTCGCCGCCGCCGCCCTCGCCACCACCGCCCTCGCCGCCGCCGCCCTCGCCGCCGCCGCCCTCGCCG
>NYUU01000111.1 GCA_002684175.1 Synechococcus sp. CPC35 | reverse complement strand
GGTGTCGAAGTCAGCCAGTGACGCGGTGACCGACCCGCTGGCGGATCGGTGAATGACCTCACCGGGGCATTGGGTTCCACAGGTCAGCAGCTGATCCCGATGCCAGCGAACGATGCGGGGCAGATTCTCCGCTGTGCTGAGCACCCCGTACAGCCACTGACCATCCCGGGTGAAGCCACCGGGACCGGAGCCACTGATGGTGTCCTCAAACGAAAACCGCAGGAACGGACTCCAGCGTTTCGCCCCTGGCATGCGGAGCTCGTAGGCGCTGCCGCCATCGGCAAGCACCTGACCACGCAGCACAGGATGCCAGTCCCCTGCGAACCGCTGAACAGTCACCCGCCGTCCGTCGTCGGACTGATAGAGGAGCCGGCGCTCACCGGTCTCCAGGTTCAGGACGTAGTAGTCCAGGAAGCGGGAATCACGCTCATTGGTGGCCACCACCAACTCATCAGGCACATCGCGATCGACCGCCGCCACAAGGGCACGAACGCCCTGGGATGGCGTGAGATCCCGCTTGGCCCCGGTGCGTGGATCAATGCGGACCAGAACACTGTTTTCATCCCCCTGGTGATCTCTGCTGGAGAGCAGATAACGACCATCGGGCGTCCAGGACACGGGGTTTTGCGGCCGTTCGGTCTCACCGGTCAGACGCCGGGGTGGCGCGGATCCATCAAGGTCCCGAACCCACAGGTTCAGAACCCCTTCAAAAGGAGCCAGGTATGCCAGCTGCTTGCCATCCGGACTGAGCGTGATTCCGACAATCTCAGGATTGCCGAACAACACCTCTCTGGGGATCAGAGGTGGAGCAGAAGCAGGAACAGCCTGCGAGGACCGCGTCGGCAGAACGGGCCCCGACAGCAGCAGACCAGCAAGAACCCAACCTGCGGACGACAACGCTCGGAACTTCAGCATCGGCACAGACCGGACGACTTACCGGAATGATGCCCAGGGTTGTCAGTGAAGGGCATGAAGCAGTGCAATCACCTGGTCCCCCAGGGGGACACCCATCAGACGCTCCACCTCCCTCACACCCGTCGGGCTGGTGACATTGATTTCACTGAGCATGCCGCCGATCACATCGATGCCGACGAAAAACAAACCCTCAGCCCGGAGCGCGGGGGCCAGGGCAGCGCAGATCTGCTCTTCCCGTGGAGTCAGCTGGGTGGCTTCCGCCTGCCCGCCAACGGCCAGGTTGCTGCGGAATTCACCCTCCTGAGGCTTGCGGTTCACAGCCCCCAGCGGATCACCATCCACCAGAAGGATGCGTTTATCGCCATCCCTGACCTCGGGCAGAAAACGCTGGGCCATCACCGGCATCCGTTCCTGCTCGGTCACCAGCTCCAGCAGGGCCTTCAGACCCGGAGCCTCGGCCCGCACCCGGATCACCCCAAGCCCAGCACGACCGCCCAGGGGCTTCAGCACCACTTCTCCCTGCTCCTGGGCAAAACCGATCAGCTCACTGACACGACCCGCCACCAGCGTCGGAGCCATCCAGCGGCTGAAACGCAGAGCCCCCAGTTTCTCGTTCCAGGCCCGCAAGGCACTGGGACGGTTCAGGACTCTGACCCCTGCACGCTCAGCCACATCAAGCAGATGGGATGCGTAGAGGTAAGCCTCATCCACCGGCGGATCCTTGCGCATCCAGATCACATCGAATTCCGACAAGGCAAGTCGCTCTCTTGCCCCCGGAGTCACCCAGGGATCGGTGACGACAGGCGCGGCGACGACCCAGGGCACATCCCCGAGCGCGATCAGATCAGCTGGGGTACTGGCCCAGACCTGATCGCCGGCCCGTTCAGCCGCCTGCATCAGCGCCGCTGAGGAATCCTTGAGCGGATTGATCTGCCGGAGGGGATCCAGAACGAACAGCTGGCGCATGGATCAGGCGTTCAGCAGAGGATCAAGCTCACCGCCACGCTCGAGGGCATGCAGCTCATCGCAGCCGCCGATGTGACGATCATCGATAAAGATCTCGGGAACACTCCGCTTGCCGCCACTGCGTTCAGCCATGGCATCACGGGCGGAATCATCGCCGTCAATGGCGTATTCGGTATAGGGGACTCCCTTGCGGTCCAACAGACCCTTGGCTCTGATGCAGAACGGACAGGTGCGCCAGGTGTAGATCTCGACCTTGGCCATGGCGGAATCAATACTGATGGCCGGATCCTATGCAGCAGCTGCGCTGATAGCGTCGGAACAAGCACAGAACAGTGATTTGCTGGATCTCACCGACTTCAAGCGCGATCTGTCCGAACTCACTGACCGCCTGGGCGATGCCCAGGACTGTCTTTGACGTTCCTGCACTGAACGCCAGACAGAGAGATCTTGAACAACTTGCCGCTCAGCCTGGTTTCTGGGATGACCAGCAGAACGCACAGAAGCAGATGCGGCGCCTTGACGAGGTGAAGGCTCAGCTTCAGCAGCTGGCCGATTGGAGCGGCAGCGTGGATGACGCCAGGGCAACCCTGGAGCTCTGTGAACTGGAGCCGGATGAAGAGATGCTGGGAGAAGCCCAGGAGGGACTGAACCAGCTGCGGCAGGGGCTGGACCGATGGGAGCTGGAGCGGCTGCTCAGCGGTGAATACGACAAGGAGGGTGCCGTGCTGTCTATCAATGCCGGAGCCGGGGGCACCGATGCCCAGGACTGGGCCCAGATGCTGCTGAGGATGTACACCCGCTGGGCTGAGGATCACGACATGAAAGTGACCGTGGATGAACTCTCCGAGGGAGAGGAGGCCGGGATCAAGAGCGCAACCATTGAAGTGGATGGCCGTTACGCCTACGGATATCTGCGCAATGAGAAGGGCACCCACAGGCTGGTGCGTATCTCGCCTTTCAATGCCAACGACAAGCGCCAGACAAGCTTCGCCGGCATCGAAGTGATGCCGAAGCTGGATGAAGAGGTCGACATCGATATCCCGGAGAAGGATCTGGAGGTGACCACGTCACGTTCGGGTGGTGCAGGTGGACAGAACGTGAACAAGGTGGAAACCGCGGTTCGCATCCTCCACATCCCAACGGGTCTGGCGGTGCGCTGCACCCAGGAGCGTTCTCAGCTTCAGAACAAGGAAAAAGCGATGGCCCTGCTCAAGGCGAAGCTGCTGGTGATCGCTCAGGAACAGCGGGCTGCTGAGATCGCCGACATTCGGGGCGACATCGTCGAAGCAGCCTGGGGCAATCAGATCCGCAACTATGTGTTTCACCCCTACCAGATGGTGAAGGACCTGCGCACCAGTGAAGAGACCAACGATGTTCAGGCCGTCATGGATGGCGCACTGGACCCCTTCATTGATGCGTCGCTGCGGCAGGGTGTCGACAGCCCCGGCGCCGAGCCAGACAACTGAACCCGAATGAGCCCTGAGACCTCTCCACCGCCGAGCTTCATCAAACAGGCGATGCGCAACATGGTGCGCAAGGGCAGCAAGAGCCTGTTTCATCTCAGCCTCACCGCATTCGGTTTTCTCGGTTTCATCACCCTGGTGGCCTGGCTGGGACGCCCGACCCTTCCCCAGTGAGCCATGCAGTGAGCCATGCAGCTTGACCTGGCTCTTGATGCCGCAACCGGGATGCTCCCAGCATCAGAAAGCACGACTCTGATCGCGGCGAAGACGTGGGAGCCGCTGCTGCTCCTGTGGATCACTGCGATCAGAAGCAACCGGGCCCTGCCCTGTCCAGGCCTGGTCCGTCAGGCGGATGAAGTGAGTCTTGGGCTGCGGTTCACCGATGACGCCACGATCAAGGAGCTGAACAGCAGCTGGCGACAGAAGCCGGAGGCCACCGATGTTCTTTCCTTTGCGGCCCTCGAGGACGCCCTGGACTGGATGGAGGGTCCATGCGTGGAACTGGGAGACATCGTGGTCTCTGTGGAAACCGCTCGCCGCCAGGCCCACGAGCACGACCACAGCCTGGGAAGGGAGCTGAACTGGCTGGTGAGCCACGGACTGCTGCATCTGCTGGGCTGGGATCATCCCGATGAAGCCAGCCTCAGGAGCATGCTGTCATTGCAGGACACCCTGCTCAGCATGGTTGATCAGGAGAATCCCGGTAACGTTCAGATCCAGGATGAGACCTGTGGAGATCGAGCCGGACTCTGATGCCCACCAACACTCCACGCAAGAAACCCTCAAACTTGGCTACCGAGGAAGTCGCCATGATTCCGGGGTCCATGCGACGGGGAAGTTGGCGCATCGCCGGTGATCTCACCGCCAGCTTCCGTTACGCCGCCCAGGGGCTGGGGTATGCCTTCGCTACCCAGCGAAACTTCCGCATCCATCTGGTGGTTGGTCTGGTTGTCTTCAGTCTGGCGACCTGGCTGCAGCTCGATCTGGTGCGACTGGCCGTGCTTGTGCTTACGGTGGCGGCCGTGCTGGTGCTGGAACTTCTGAACACAGCCATGGAAGCAGTGGTGGACCTGGCCATCGGCCGCCGTTATCACCCCCTGGCTCGCATCGCCAAGGACTGCGCTGCCGCTGCCGTGCTGACCGCCGCGATCAGTTCCCTTGTGATCGCTCTTTTTCTGCTGCTGCCTCCCCTGATGCTCCGTCTGGGGCTCTGAATCCCCTCTTCGCTGATGCTGCTGGTCATCGACAACTACGACAGCTTCACCTTCAACCTCGTTCAGTATTTCGGTGAACTGGCAAAACAACATCCTCTGGCGGCAGAGCTTCAGGTGCATCGCAATGACACCCTGAGCCTGGCCGAAATTGAACAGCTCAATCCCGACGCGATCGTGCTGTCGCCGGGGCCTGGAGATCCGGACCAGTCAGGGGTCTGCCTTGATGTGCTCCGCCAGCTCTCACCAGGGATTCCGACTCTGGGCGTCTGTCTCGGCCACCAGGCCATCGCCCAGGTGTACGGGGGACGCGTGGTGCGGGCGTCCGAACAGATGCACGGCAAAACGTCTCCTGTTCTGCATCGCGGCGAAGGCGTCTTCGCCGGGCTGCCCCATCCACTTACAGCAACGCGGTATCACTCCCTCATCGCTGAACGCGAAACTCTGCCGGACTGCCTGGAGGTGACCGCCTGGCTCGAGGACGGCACGATCATGGGACTTCGCCATAAGACGNACTCCCACCTNCAGGGCGTGCAGTTTCATCCCGAGAGCGTNNTGACCGATGCCGGTCATCAACTGCTGGCCAATTTTTTGACGGAAGCNCAGAGATAACGCTGTTANCGTCGCTGGCNNAGTNGCANANTCCCATGAACGTCCTGCGCTCCTCTGCTTACGNCGCAGCGGGTNTGGCGCTCGCCCTTCAGGGACCTGTCCTTGCCGGCGGNGGCGTCAGNATCANCAGNTANGGGCANCGNGCCCTGCTGATTCAGGGAGGTGGGCAGTCAGTGCTGCTCAATCCCTACCGGGCCGTGGGCTGCGCCGCCGGTCTACCTGAACCCAGAGTGAACGCCGGGGTGGTTCTGGCGAGCTCGGAACTGGCCGATGAAGGTGCCCGGGACGTGGCCGGCGGCCGTTTTCTGGTTCAACCCGGTTCCTACAGGATCGGTGGCCTCGAACTAGAGGGTTTCGCCAGTCCCCATGATCGGATTGAAGGCCGCCGTTTCGGTAAGGCCACGATCTGGCGCTGGCAGCAGGGAGGGCTGAATTTCGCCCATGTTGGTGCCACCGCCGGGCCGATCACGGGAGCCGACAAGGTTCTGCTGGGCAACCCGGATGTGCTGATCATCGGCGTGGGCGGTGGCAGCAAGATCTACGACGGTGATGAGGCCGCTGATCTGGTGAAGCAACTCAATCCCAGACGGGTGATCCCAGTTCAGTACGTGAACGGAGACGCTCCTGCGGGATGTGATCAAGGCGGAGTGCAACCCTTTCTCGATGCCATGGGGGGCACCGCCGTACGCCGGGTGGGCCGGTCGCAAACCCTGCCGGGCAACCTCGACGACACCACCGTGATCACGTTGATGCAGTAGCGGCACCCACATGGAGCGGGGAACAGTCGGTCAAATCACGAACTGATCCCATCAGCTTGATCGGATTGAGCCCCTCGCCAGCATTTGACCACTTGCATTTGACTGATGCAGAGCTCCATCCGCTTGTCCCTCTCCCTCGGTGGTGCCGCTGCACTGGCACTCGCCAACACTCCTTTCTTGCCTGCTGCTGCTCAAGAGGCAGACACCGCTGAGGATCTCGGTGGCGTGATGAGCATCAGCCTCAAAGACGTCGTTAAACCCACCATTGGCTTCCAAGGTGCTCTGCAGGGTGCAGGCACTCCCAACCAAGCAGGCATCGGCGGGTTCCTTCCACTATCCGTTGGCGAGAACAGCGTTTGGTTTCTCGATGCTCTGATCAACGTCAACTTTGCTGATCGCGATGGCGAGAGCAGCATCATCAACACCGATGTGGATGGTGGCTTCTCCACCTCAACCCGCCTCGGCTACCGCTGGCTCAATGACGACCGCAGCTGGATGTATGGGCTGAATGCGGGCTATGACACCCGCACCATCGAATCAGGTGACGCCGATACCAACATCCCCGTCTTTGATAAGCAAACGATCTTCTTCAACCAGATTGCACTGAATGCAGAAGCCGTCTCCAACAGCTGGACCTTCAACGGCTACGGCCTCTTCCCTATTGGTGATGTCGAACAAAAACTCAACAGCCACTACGACGCTGGAGCCCTGAACACCTACGGGTTGGATGTTGGCTATTTCATTACTCCACAACTTCATGCCTCTGTTGGTTATTACTACCAACACCGTGATCAGGAAGACGTCGACGGCTCAGGTGTGCGTGGTCGTCTCGCCTATGACATCACCCAAGGCTTAACCGCAGGCGTCAACATCTCCTACGACGAGGCCTTTGACACGCGCGTTTCAGCTGATGTACAAGTTCGCTTTGGCGGACCCAGTACAACAGCTGCCAAGAAGAAGAAGTGGGAGAGCCCAACAATTAATGCCCTAACCGCATCACCCAAGAACAGGGATGTGCGAGTGCACGACTACAGCAACATCATTCTCTCTTGTGGACAAGCATGCTCCCCCACAGCTGGCTAGTGATTTGAGCCGGGCTTGTCGGCCCGAGAAAGCTTGATAGCTTGATATCACCGCAAGGGCTTACGCGTAGCCCGGGAAAACTATTGCTCCCCTAGTGACCGAGCCTCCCAGAAGTGCCCGCAACGTCCACTCAGGCGGTTGAGTGCCATGGCTGCATACCAGCCAAACCAATGCATCAGCTTTGGCAGCTTAGATGCATCGTCAGGTCTTATGAGCAAGTGCAGGTGATTTGCCATCAAACAAACCGCATACAACTTATGTGGCACCTTCTGCTTGGCTTTATCCAGCACAGCTAGCAGCACATCCCTTCTCAAACTTTTAGCAATCAAAAACTGCCGGCTATTGCACCGCAGCGTGATGTGAAAGGAGTGGCCTGCTGGCAAAGAACGTGGTTGACGTGCCATGGCCTCAGCATTGATCTATGCCATGATTGATTAGACACCATTGATGCATTTAAAGATCTAGATGTTGAGTAGAGCCAGTCGTTTCAAGCAGCACCATCAAGCCGTCTGCACAGAACTCGATGGCGAAGTCGCTTTATTTCAAAGCAACACCTGCGACTATCTTGTTCTCAACGAGACAGGCTCAGCCATTTGGAATGCACTCAAGACTCGGCCATCACTGGCTGAAATCTGCTCTCATCTACAAGAGGAATACGATGTTGATCCAGACGAGTGCCTAGCCTCTGTCGAAACTTGGCTGGAAGCTGCCTTGGAGAAGCAAGTCGTTTCTACAATCGACAGCTAGATCATTAAAAATGAAATCGCGTTTCGAGCTTTTTGCACCACACTTCACCGCCCAGCTTGTTGCCACCGAGCATCTGAAAGCCAAGACGAGAAAAATAACGTCGCATGGATGCTCTCTGAAGGCCAGGATTAATGTTTTCAGAGAGCAAGACTTTGGCTCGATGATCACGTTTCTCCACTTCACGATCAAACCCTTGAAGGAATGCCCTAAAGAGCTGATTTGCCAATCTTGGATGCCTTGACAATGGATTGATATACATCCGCTGAAAGTAAGCATGGCTGCCAAGACCCAGCGAGCTTTCCAGAGCTCTTAAGACAACAAACACGACACCATTAATCGCACCGATTTGATCACGTGAGATTGCAACTGGCTGACGCAATAGGGGCTTTTTCAGTGGATCAAAATGCTGTCCCGCATGGGATCCCGAAGCAAGCCTGAACGATCTCAATTCTTCTTGATAGGCCTGACCATGCTGCTTCCAGAAAGCCTTCAATTCGCTTCTGAGCTGATCATTCACCTCACCAAATACAAATTCAATGCGCGGATCAGCCAAGTTCAGGGCCCTCATATTGAAATCGCTTCATCGCCTCAGCCAATCCATTGGCGAGACGCTTTCGCTGCTCTATGGAAAGCTGCTCTGCCCCTTCGCCTGTACGACCTGAGCGAAAGAAACGCTCACAACCGGCAGGCTTTTCGGCAAAGCCATCAACATCATCTTCGAGCTTTTTTAGTCGATCGATGGAGGTGTTGTCTAAAGCCTGTTGAATGAGCTCAGCCTCACCAGGAAGCCCCAAGAAGCTGACTAATTTTGTAAAGGCCTCCAATCCGTTTGCCAACATATCTTCATAGCGCATGATCAAGACTGGTAGTTGAGTTTGATCAGCCCAGGAGCACACATGCTGATCCCAGCGACCCATATGTTGACGCACCTGTTGGCCACCAAAGCGTTCCCCTGGCACCAGTGCTGCGTTGGGATCGAGCAGGTGATCCACACAACGCTCCAATGGCCATGAAAAGAAGTGACTGAGGGATACGGCCACATCTTCTGGGTGGCGCAGAATATAAACAACACCGGAGCAACCAGCA